>PUOI01000591.1 GCA_003552765.1 Candidatus Hydrogenedentota bacterium
CATCTTCTCACTCAATCGGCCATCCGCCGTGGGCGTCGATGGTCTGGTCGATTTCTTGCATGAGGCGCTGGGTTTCGCCAAGCGCGGCCACGATGTACTGATAGGTTTGGATGTCGTCGTAAGTCAATGTTCGATTCTTCCGGTCGTTCAGCCATTTCCGGCACACTTGATACCCGCCCACGTGAAACTCCCAAGTATCTCTCGATATGCCTTCAAAGTATTGGACATCGTTGATGTAGACGCGCCCCCGCGGCTCGACATATCGCGCCGTTTCGACGGTATTCGATCCGGATGTGGGAAACCTTGTGCTTCGGGGGATATCGGCGTCGGACAAATGCAAGGAAATGAGATAGGCGCCCAACGCTTGCAGCTCCTCGAATAGATCCTTCTTAGCCGTGAATGGGATGTGCGGGAAGTCTCGTTTAAGGTGTTCTCCATACCGTGAGCGATAGCGAGGCGAATGCAAAATGGCATAGATGTAAGCGAGAATCTGTTCCGGGATCAACTCTCGTCCGTTAGGCCCGTTCCCGTCCCTCCAAAACTCAATGAACGCATCGGTGAAGTTAGGTAATCCCTGTCCCTCTAGTTCACTCTGTTCGCCTGATAAATCCGGGCGCCCTCCGTTTCCGTTGTATAAATACAAGGGAAAAATATATCCGCCTTCCTTTGTCTTAGTAGAAACGAAGCAGAATTCGGTTAGAAATCGTGTAATAAATGCATGCGCCCAGTCGCGAGAGACAACATACTTGCACACGTGCAGACCCACGTTATCCCCGGTGAGCATATGCTTCATAACCTCCGTACGCGGCCGGCAAATGAAGCCTCGTGACCGTCCAGTGAAGTAGGTCCATCTTTTATCAAAAGGCCTATACATCATTGGCGCAAGGTAGTTCTTGTCTGGCCCTGACTCACGCACGTCCGCCTGAGCAAGCGAGACTTTCCAATCTTCCGCGTCGCTCCCGAGATCATACGTGTATCGCGCCGACTCCGTGTCAAGACTTGCGAATTTCGTCACGGTTTGCCACACATCCTCCTGCGACCATTGCACGGTGAGTTTGTCACGGGCGGTTAATGTTCCTACGGAATGTACCCGAAATATATCCTTTAGATTCCAATAACTTCCGTATTCGGTATCTAGGGTAGCATCCCAAGGAGTAAACAGGTAGTGGGGGGAAGATGGCTTGAGGGGCTTCCACTCTACACTGTCGATACTATGGTCCTGAAGATAACGATATTTTCCGCCAGAGAGTTCCCGCTCACCATGGTTGCCCTCTTGCCATATTTCCCTGGGTCCCCATAAATCCGCATGGTAAACGCGCGTCCTCTTCCGGGGCTTTCCTCGTGTCTGACGCTTGACAAAGATGCCTATGGCCACACCCTGCTGAATATCGAAGACATTCTCGTCCTTACTCCTGTCTGGCGCAGTCTCCTTTCTCTTAGTGTTTCCATGGAGGTCCAGCAGGTAGATGTCGTCAAAGGCGTTGAATAGACATTGGCGCATACCCCGGAAGGTCGGATTGTTTAAGTAGCTATGGTTGCTAATGAAGGCTAAGACGCCATGGCCTGTTTGTTCTATACGCCATTGGGCGAACCGTATGAACTTCACGTAATCGTCATTCAACCATTTTGGATTCCGCTCGCCAAGCGGTTCACCATCCACTTGAAAGTAGTTATGCGTGGGAACCCAATGCTTAAGTTTGGCATCTTCCGATTCGCGCACTGTCGCGGTGGCGTCACGGCCCCGCATGAGCCAATGAATCCACTCCCCCTTGTTTTCGCTGTGGCCGGAATAGGGGGGATTGCCAAGCACCACCATGACGGGCGCGTCGGTCTTGATGCGGCCGGCGGCGCTTGCTTCCTCCGCGATGATTTGTCCGAACGGAAGGATGAGCCCCGTCCGTTCGAAGGCCTGTTCAAGGCTGTTGGTGAGATAAACGCCCAGGCGTTCGCCCCGTTGGAACTCGTAGCCGAGTTGGCGCAGCTGAAGCCCGAGCTTCATATGAGCGACGGCATAGGGGGCCATGAGCAATTCAAACCCGAAGAGGCGCGGCAAGAGATGGCGCGACACGTAGCTTTGCCACGCCCCGGCCTGACCCTCTTGCGTTAGATGCTGGTGAATGTGGTCCACCACGCCGTGCAAAAACGTGCCCGTGCCCGCGGCGGGGTCGAGCACGAGGACCTTGTGGTATTCCCCAGCGTTGTCTTGCTCGTAGACGGAGGGGATACGCACCGTTTCCGTGCTCGAGAGGCCGTCCCGAATGCCGAAATCGCGTTTGAGAATGGCGTCCACGGAGCGCACGATGAAGGACACAACGGGTTCCGGCGTGTAATAGACGCCGCGTGTTTCCCGGAGGCTGGGGTCGTAGGCGTGGAGGAAGGTCTCGTAGAAGTGGACCACGGGATCCTCTTGCCGCGTGCGCCGGCCGAAGTCCTTGAGGATGGCGTTGATGTCGGACAAGTCCAGCAGCGCCGCGATCTGGTCCACGGCCCAGGCGATCGTGGGGTCCAGGTTCGGCCCAGCCATGTAGTGAAACGTTTCCCGCAAGAAGGGGTTCGTCTCGGGCAACTCGAAGACGGCGGCCTGGCGGGTGAACGGGCCGGCGCTGGCCTTATGGTTGCAGGCGGCCGCGAAGAGCCCATAGCACACCGTCTGGGCGTACATATCCGCGAAGGCGGTCTCCTCGAGGTCATGGAGCAGGACCTTCTTGAAACCCTCCATTTGCTGGTGGAGCGAACCGGCATCCTCGCCCTCGGTTTCCAGCGCTTTGACGATGGCGTCCCGCAGGAGCTTGCCCACGCCCGCCAGGCGCGCTGCGAGTTCCTTGGGCGTGTTCACCGTGGGAACGCCCGCGTTTAGAAATGCGCTGAAGAGGGCCGCGAAGGCTTCGGAGCCGCCGGGTTCCGTCTTCAGCTTGCCATCCGGCGTCAAGCGCGCGAGCCGGGTGCTCTGGACATAAGCGCCGTCCTTGTACCAGCGGAATTCGAGGTAGTCCGTGAGGATGAGGTTGGGCAACGCTTCGAGGTAGCGGCGGAGTTGTTCGCTTTGCTCCACCTTGTCGAGATGTGCGCCGATGTCCTTGGCTTCAAGGTACCCCACGGGCGCGCCCTGGCTGGACACCACGAAGTCCGGCGCGCCGCACGCCACCTGGCGCGGCTCGTTGGTCACCGTGACGTTCCCCGTCGCCAACGCCTCAAGAAGCTGTTGCAACGCGGGCCTAAAGGTGTGTTCGGTGGCGTTCTCCGCACGCAAGTGCGCACGCACGCTGGTCAGGTATTCATCAACTGCTTTTGTGCCGCTCCCCCGGGACATGGCGCTCCTTC
>PUOI01000306.1 GCA_003552765.1 Candidatus Hydrogenedentota bacterium
GTCATCGGGCGCGGGAAACCCTTGGTTTTCAACGGGGTCCGGGGGAACGGGCGCTGCTCCTCCGCCGTAGGGCGCGGCAACAGCCCCGAACGCCGTGAAACAGCCCGCCGCCAAGGCAAGCAGGCAGGGAAGCCATCTGGTGGTATGCCAATGTGCAGGGATCATGAACGCGCCGCCCTCTTGCTTTGGGCCCGGAGGTAGTTCACCAAGCTGATGGTGAAATGGATGACCAAGCCCACGGTAATGATGATGCTAGCGTACAAGGGGATCTGGTCCGCCGGATTGCGCATCACGGCGAACGTCGAGAACAGGGGATCGTTCGGTCCGGCATCGGAGGGTCCCCACGACGCCTGATACAGGGTGTAGCCCTCGTGACGCAAAGGCTCGTTCATCGCGATGTGAATCTCTTGCTCCATCCCATCCTGAATCTTGGTGATGTCGCTGGAAAAGCCAGCGGCCATCTGGGTGCGGGGATGGAGTTCGCGCGTGAATTCATCCAGCCGGACCGTGAAGGGAAGCTCGAATTGCTTCTTGCGCAACTCAATGGCCCACTCGGCGCCATCGGCCGTCTCAAACGTAAACGCGGGGTACTCCGGAACGCCCCAGAGGATGCCTTCCCGCCGCTCATCCACGCCGTCTTCGTGGACCGTGATATACGCCCCCGCGATATTGGCCTCCATCGCCTGCTCCCGCGGCCGGGACCGCAGAAACTCGCCGTCCACCACGCGCGCGTCCGGCGGCGGGTTGCCCCCTACGGAAAGCAAATCCGCGTTGGCCCGGTACCCGCTCAGCACCAGCTCGAAAGGCCACTCTTCCTTATCAAAAGGCCGGTGGTCCTCCGTATTCAGGCCGGTGAACTTCTCGCCTGGAATGAGATACGTGGTGGTCTCGCCACCTTCACGCTCTTCCGAGACGGCGATTTCCCACTCAAAGTAGCTCTCGAATACGTTCGAGGCTTCCCCCTCGAACAGCGTGAGGTGGCCGCTGCTGGACATCCGGTGTTCAACGAATCCGCCCAGCAAGAGCACAAGGATGCCGAAGTGCCCGACAAGCACGCCCGTCTTCTTCCAGCCTTTCCGCGCGCGCACGATGCCGCCGCAAAGCACACTCACGAAAAGCAGGCTCAACACCAGATAGCCGCCAGGCAACGGCACGGGAATCGTGTCGAACAGGGGGAACGTGACCACCATCGACTCGAAATAGCGTTGCTGGACCTCGTAAATGCCGTAATTCATCTGTTCCAGCGTGCCGAGGAAGGTCAGGAGCAACAGGAAGAGGATCAATACGCAGGCAAGGCCATAGGAGGAGAAGAAATCGAGGGTGTATTTCAGAAGCTTCATGCAAGTCACCCGCTGTGGATTGCCGCCATGCAACGAAAGGCAGGACGTTCCAAATACCGTCTGAGGTTTATTGCCAGGGAATGA
The DNA here is from genome assembly GCA_003552765.1 of Candidatus Hydrogenedentota bacterium. Lineage (GTDB taxonomy): Bacteria > Hydrogenedentota > Hydrogenedentia > Hydrogenedentales > SLHB01 > SKRY01. Next base: position 1,425 of record PUOI01000306.1, read on the forward strand.
GGCTGCCCGCCCCAGTTCGCATTTCCCTGAAACTCTCAAACCAAGCCGGCTCATGATCTATTCCCCGGCCGGGGAGAGCAAGCCGATGGCCTTCACGGCGGACCCTTGGGATGGGTGCTCGAGGCACGCAAGGTGAACGCCATTCCAACCACCGGCTGCAGTGGAGCGTAGCACATCTGCGCTTACACATCAACGTAATCTTGTCCCCGCCTATCCCTGGACAGAGGCTTCTGCGGAGAGAAACATCCCCGTGATCCCCTTCGACAGGGGAATTGTCCATGAAAAGAGGCCACATCGGGTAAGCCACGGTTCACCCAGGAAGTAAGTAGGCCAATTTTCCCCCTTTGAAGGGGGCAGGCCCGAAAGGGCCGAGGGATGTAAACAACCGGCACACCGCCCCATCTGAAGCACGCAGGAGGCTCTTTCGCCCCATTCTTTACCCGGCCAGCACGCCCCGGTAGAGGTCAACGTCTTCGTAGGCGCCGTGGAGATAAACCGCTTCGCGGATGGTTCCGGCATGCTCGAAGCCAAGCGTTTGGACAAACTCGGCGAGGGGGGATTCGCGGCGGATCACGGGGATGGAGACCCGTTGGATCTCCTGTTGGCTGCTGGCTTGTTTGAGCAGGGCGCGGAAGCCTTTTTGCACGCTGGAGGACCGGTAATCATCCTCATCGGCCATCCAGATCCACGCCATGGCGGCGCCGCTGATGCTCTCGGGCCGGACGCGGAACAATCCGAAGGGATCGCCGTTGCGGCGGATGAGTATGAACTCCTGTTCGATCATCTGGGGATGAAGCGCGTCCATTTCCCGGTCGTACCGCGTGGCGAGGAACGCGCCGGTTTCCGTGAATAGGAAGTAGGCGGTCTCGCTCCAGTTTTCCCAGCGCACCAGGCGTTCCGCGTCGGATTCCTCAATGGGCCGCATGCCCACGGTCATGCCGAAGGCCGCGCGCGCCATGGTGAACAGCGACGGTTTCCGCCGCTGGCCAATGGCGCCATAAACGCGGGTGAAGTTGACGCCCTGAGACGAGAGCAGACTGAAGGCCGACACCGCCGCGGCCATCCACTCCCGCTGGGAGGCGCACCAGGGCTCGTGCGGCGTCCGGAAAGAGCCCGTCAACGCATGATGCACCGCCGCGCGGCCGCCGCCACACAGGTTTCGTATCCAACACCGGCGGCATACGCCTGTCGTGCGCGCGCCAACGTCCTCGAATGGGCGCAACGCCTCCTCGTCCACCTCGCCCGTATTGACGTTGCCCGCGCGATAGGCCTCCCAGCCCAGCATGCGGCCCGAAGGGTACAGGTCCCCATCGGCGTCCACCGCGAGTTCGTTCAACCCCGAGGAATCCGAGCGGGCGTTGGGTTTGCCCTCGTAGATTTGCTTGAAGAGGGCGGCCACGGGATCGAGACGGAAGTAACGGTGACGCAAAAGCTGCTCCGCGTAGTACACGGCGCATTCGCTCAATCCTTCGACCATCCCGGCGGGATCAAGGTTGGGTTGGGCGATGTATGCGCCGTCGAGGTCGAGTTCCATGGCGGAGAATCCCGCTTGGTGCAGCGCCTCGACCACGCCGCCAAATCCGGGATGACCGGGCCGGACAATAACCGTAGCCTCGGCGTCATGTTTGCCCAGGGTCTGAACAAGTTTCGACAGGGCGTTCAGCGAACCGTAGCGGCCCTCGGCCAAACGATCGAGAACCGTTTTCACTTCGGCGTCCTCGGACGGCAGACTCACGCGCAGGCCGAGGGGGTGCCCCTTTAAGGCGTCCGGTACCCCCTCCACGCGAAGGTCCCTCAACAAGACGGATACGGTCAGCGTCTTTCCGCCCAAACGCGCGAGGTGAGATGCGCTGACGCAACACTCCGCCAGCAACGCGGGCTGACGCACGGCA
>PUOI01000564.1 GCA_003552765.1 Candidatus Hydrogenedentota bacterium
AGGCGCTGGACCGCGCCCGCCGTGAAGGAATGCGTGAATATGCCCGTATGCTCCGGGCCGAGCACTGGCCGATTCTCGATACCATACGCCAGAGCGGCAGATACGATCGCAGTGAGGAAACGGAGACGCTGTTCCGGGAACTGATCGACAGCCGCGCAATTCTTCAGTATGTTAACAAGGACGAGTGGTACGGCTTGAATCCAATGGTGGCCGCACTGGAGCCTCCGCCACCCGCCCCCTCACCCTCTCAGTGATGGACTCCAAGGCCCCCTATACCGAAACCGTTGAACAAGCCGGGGAACTGGCCTCCCTCCGGCGGTTTCTTTCCATCGCCGAAGGCGCCTTCTCGCTTGGCATCGCCGTGTGCAACAGCCCGGCCCTCCGCGACTATCTCATTAACCAAGTCCAGGGCTCCGAGCCGAACCTTGCCGTGGCCACGTTGCGGGATTCCACGGTGGACGTCTTCGGCAAAGTCAAAGAGCAGATCGGCGAGACATCCCCATCAGCAATATTCGTGATTGGATTGGAACAGGCCACGGGTTCCGCTCCGGTTCGTGTGCGCGTCCTCAAGTCGCTCAACGCTTCGCGTGAACTCTGGGAGCAACGGTTTCCCTGTCCGGTCGTCTTCTGGATGCCGGCCTACGTGGCCGCGGCGCTCGCGATCCATGCGCCCGACTTCTGGCGCTACCGCAGCCACCGCTTCGAGTTTGCCCCGGCCCCGGCGGGCTTGAAGCAGGCAATGCTGACCGAGGCGAGCGGGGACCTCGATTTGACGGTGAACCTGAGCGTGGACGAAAAACAGTTCCGGATTGCGGAACTCGAACAGCGGCTCGCGGAGGTGGGAGATGACGCGTCTGGCGCGATGGCGCAACACGCGGCGGTATGGCTCAACGAACTCGGGGTCCTCTATCGTGAGATTGGGGAATTGGACAAGGCTAAAGCCACGTTCCGACAAGCCCTGGAACTCAATGAACGGCTTGGCCGGCGCGAAGGCATGGCTAGCAATTACGGCAACCTCGGCAACGTGCTGTATGTCCGTGGCGACCTGGACGGCGCGGAAGAGATGTACCGCAAGGCGCTGGACTTGGACGAGAAGCTGGGGCGACGTGAGGGGATGGCCAAGAGCTACGCCAACCTCGGCAATGTCATGACGGCCCGTGGCGACCTGGATGGGGCGGAGACGATGCATCGCAAGGCGTTGGAACTCAACGAGCAGTTCGGCGCGCTCGCGGGCAAGGCGGACGGCTACCGCCACCTTGGCATTGTTATGTACGCTCGTGGCGATCTGGATGGGGCGGATCGGATGTTCCGCGAGGCGTTGGCGCTCAACGAACAGCTTGGGCGAAGACAAGGCATGTCGGGCGTCTACGCCAACCTCGGCAACATCATGGCTGACCATGGCGATCTGGACGGGGCGGAGCGGATGTACCGCAAGGGGTTGGAAATTGCGGAGCATCTCGGTAGCCGCGAAGGCATGGCGAACTTGTACGGCAACCTCGGCCTCGTCATGTACGAACGTGGTGACACGGATGCCGCCTGCGAGATGTGGACGAAAGCCCGCGACTTGTTTGAGCAAATGGGCGCGGCGGACGATGTGCATAGGGCTCAAGCGCTGCTCGACCAAGTAGCGGATTCCGCCCGGCCTTCGTCTGGCGGGGAAGCATGAGAGAGACGGATTGAGATACGAACCATAGGGACTGGAAAGAGTTCGATCCGTTTTTGATCCATGCGCCATTTCCTGGATTGACAAGGGAGTCGCGCCATGAACGAACCGGTTATCAACAACCAAATCCATCCCGTAGGGATGACAGCTGGTAGCCGGGGGTTGAGGCCGCATGCGATAGCATGCGGGCGATACCCCCGGAAACAAAGCCTTACCCACCGACCCCTTTAGGGGTCGCAGCAGCTGCATGCACAAGAGTTCTGCGACCCCTAAAGGGGTCGATTGATGGGGTGGCTTGCGATCCTGGGGTATCGCGCGCTGCGCGCGCTTCAACCCCAGGCTACTATCTATGACCCCTTTGGGGTCTTAGGATGATCACCCACGCATGGAGGCAAGGCTGCAGGGTCTGTGGACATGTAAACGACCCCGTAAGGGTTATAGATGGTAGCCAGGGGTATCGCCCGCACGCTATCGCCTGCGCGCTTAACCGTTGGCGCATCAGCCCCAGCCGCCCATGCGGCCGATGACTTTGTGGGCTTCGCGCCCGGCGGCGTCCGGGTGAACCTCGTCTCCCGTGGGCCACTGGATGGGATACGCCTCGTTGTAGCGAATGAACCGGACGTGTCCGTCCATGAACAGAACGTTGCTGCCGGGCGGGGTATGGTTGAAGGTAAGCTGCTCCTCCGTGCGCGGACCGTCTGCTTCCATCTCAGGTCCCCAAGCACACCACATCACCGCTATGTTGTGCCCCTCTCTCCCCGCAGCAGTAGGGCCGCCGAAGTAAACATGGAAGAATCGCGTGACGCCATGCCGCAGGCGGTAATAGGTATCGGGGAGCGACGCGCCATCGTCATCAACAGAGTAGTCACTGCGGTCGACATAGCGGCCGCCCATCGGCCGGATATCGCTCATGGGCAGGTCCCCCATTCCCTTGTCGAAAAAGACCTCCACCGCCCCAAAACCGGTGCGGCCGGCCGCGCATTCCTGGACCTCTCCCTCGTCGAACACGAGTCCTTCCTCTTCCAGGACCTCGCCCCATTGATAGAGCGCATCCCCCGCGTCAACAAGCTGCGATATGGTCTTTGTCGCGACCGGCATATAGATGTATGACACCGGATGGGACAGGAACGCGTCTATTGTGAATTGACAGACTTCCGTGTCCGCAATGCCCTGCTGTTCTTGATGTTGCACCATTTCATCGAGCTGGGCTTGCAGGTCATCATCCATCCCCCACTCATCGGCTTGCGCCCGCTCATCCGACGGACAGATCTTCAGGTTGACATCGGTCCAATAATCGGGGTAGAGCGCTTCTCCCTTGAAGCCAAGGGGCTCCGAGTTGTGCCGCAAATACCGTTGCTGGACGGGGGGCCACATTTCGCCGCGGGTTTCGCTGGCGTACATTGCGAAGATCTGGCCAAACTGGCGCAGGTTGTTGGCGCAGCTCTCCTGTCTTTCCGGTTCGCGGGGCGGCGCCAAAGCGGGCACAAGTAGAGCGGCAAGGATGACGATGATGCCGATCACCACAAGCAATTCGATCCGCGTGAATCCTCTTGTTCGGATGCCCATGGTCTGGCCTCCTCCCTTATGTGTCGTTGGCTTCCCGTTGACCGTGTGTGTTTGAGTGGATTGCGCGTTCGAATACCGCGGGAT
>PUOI01000251.1 GCA_003552765.1 Candidatus Hydrogenedentota bacterium
CGCTTCGCTTGCCCCAGGCTACTTTCTTAAGCGCTTTCAGCGCCTTATACGCTTTCGGTTGAGCTGTGATTGCCGTAGGATTAGGCGCCATGCGGGTCAGGCCTAAAATACGCAGTTACATGGGAACCTCACGCATTTATCGGGCCATTAAGTCCCAGATCTATAAGGGTTTACGGCGAAAAACCGCTCGGAACTACGGGTTAATGGCGCCAGGCGGCCGGGCTCTGGGCAAGGGCCTATTCCTGTAGCAAGTGGATCGCGGAGCGGGGGAATTTGATATACACCTCCGCGCCGATGGGCCATTGGTTCTTGGGGAAGATGCCTGGCAGCAGAAAGCCGAGTTCCCCGTCGAAGCGCAGGCCGGGTTCATGGGGACCGGTGGAGTTGTAGGCGATCCTTTCGGTCAACACGACGCAGCCCTCGTCCTCGCCGGGATGATGCGTGGACACGGTGAGGCTGTCCAACGGTATCACGCCGTAGGCGGGACCCTCGGGGACCTGGGTTTCGGCAACGGGCGCGCCGTTGATGTGGAACATGTTGCCGTTTGACGCCGCTTTGACCTCTCCCTTGGCGAGGTTGGGCAGTTGCAGGAAATCGGCCACGAACAGATTCTTGGGCCGGGAGAAGATCTCGCTGGGCGCGCCGCTTTGTTCTATCTGGCCATCGCGCATGATGGCGAGCGTGTCCCCAAGGGTAAGGGCTTCTTCCACACGGTGGCAGATGTGGATGAAGGTCGTGTTGAGCTGGGAATGGAGTTCCTTTAGCCGGCCCATCAACTCCTTGCACGTGCTTTCGTCAAGGGCGCTGAGCGGCTCATCCAGCACGAGCACGCCGGGATTGATCGCGAGGGCGCGCCCAAGCGCCACACGCTGGCGTTCGCCGCCGGAGAGACGCGCGGGGAACCGCTTGCGGAGATGGCCGATGTCCAGCATCTCGAAGATGGCGTCAAGGCGCTCCTTGATTTCTTTGGAGCCGGTTTTATGCGCCTCGAGCCCAAACGCGATGTTTTGCTCCACGGTCTTGAACGGTAACAGGGCGTAATCCTGGGGTACATAGCCGATGCGCCGTTGGGCGGGATCCATGAACGTCACGTCGCGCCCATCGATATGTATCCTGCCGCTCTCCGGGGTGTTCAGCCCGCAGATCGCCTCCACGAGCAGGGTCTTGCCACAGCCGGTGGGGCCGAGCAGGATGAAGTATTCCCCACGCGCAATCGTGAAAGAGACGTTTCGCAGCCGGAATTCACCGGCCTGTAAAGCCAAATCTTCCACGCTTACCATGGCGTCCGGGTTTACCATAAGGACTGTCCTCCCACCAGTCTCTTGAACAAGAGCAGCGCCAACATGGCGAAGAACACCATGACCATGGTGATGGCCAGCGCGGTCCCTATTCGGCCCACGGACAGCTCCAGATAAATCGAAGTGGGGAGGACCTCGGTCATCTGCCGCGTGGTGCCGGCGAACACCATGAGGGGGCCATACAGCCCCATGGCGAGCGCCCAGGCTATGACGCCGCCCGCCACGATGCCGTTGCGTATCATGGGCAGTGTGACCCGCCAGAACACTTGGGCGGAAGACCAGCCCAGTGTACGGGAGACGTCTTCCAGGCGCGTGTCCACCGCATCGAGCGATGATTTTACCGTGCGCAGGGCATAGGGGGAGACGCAAAGGAACTGCGCGAGGACGATGCCGGCAGGGGCAAAAACGAACTGCAATCCTAATCCTTGAATGCCACGGCCCATGGCCGTTTGGAAGAATACGAGCAATGTCACGCCCACCACAATCTTAGGCAGAATAATCGGCGTGTCCACGAGCATGTCAAAGAGCGGCTTGGCGGGGATCCTGAGCCGGGAGAGGGCGTAGGCGCAGGGGACGGCGAACAGAATCGCCAAGACACAACTCAGAAGCGACGTCCACAGCGTGAGCCACGCCGCGTACCGGATATCGGGGCTCCGGAATATGTCGGAGAAATACGTGGCCCCGGTGTCCGCCATGTCGGAAAACAGATAGATGAGGTTCGCGGCAAGCAGTATGGCGATGAAGCCGGTGTACGCAAACAGGATCGCACCGGCGCCCAGGCTAACCCATGGCCATTGGCCCACGCGCCGCAAGGAATGCATCATGAAGAAATACCTCGTCTCAAGGTAGAAGCGGCATCCTGCCGCTTGCATAAACGATCCCTCTACGCGGCAAGATGCCTCGTCTACGTTCGCGTGATGGGAAGTGCGCCTCACCGGCGGGAAGGGGACTGTATCGAAGCCGTTTTCTATTCGACATCGTAGTGATACCGCTGAAATACTTCCTGTCCTTCCGGTCCCGCAATGAAATCGGCGAACTCCAGGGCTAACGCTTTGTTGGTTGAGGTTTCGAGCACCGCGATTACAAGGGGGGACAGAACGTTGTCTTCTCGGGGTATTTCCACGATGACGCTGTTGCGGTGATATTGTTCCGCCACGGGGCGCCACGTTATGGTGGCGTCGACATGGCCCAGTTCCACGGCTTGGGCGACCTCGGGCGCTGTAACCCCCGTGAACTCAATGTTGTCCAGTGCGTCAAACGATACGCCGTTCTTTTCAAAAATCTCCGGCGTGATTCGGCCGATGGCCGCGGCGCGGGGATCGGCTATCGCGAGCCGCACGTTGGAATCCGCCAAGTCGGAGACCTCTTGAATGTCCAATGGATTGCCGTTCGCGGCCATGATCACCGGCACAAACTGCGCGACGGTGCGGGTCTCATACACGAGGCCTTCCCGTTTCGCTTCTTCCACGTAGAAATCATCGCCGGGAAAGAACAAGTCGCCTCGCTGGGTAAGTTTCAACTGGCCCAATAAGATATTCGAAGCGCCGAAGTTAGTCTCAATACTGGCGTCCGGGTGGGCTTCCCGGAATCGTTCGATAATGCCAACCTCGTCTTCCAGTTCCGCTCCCGTGATGGGAGGGCGGATGGCGCCGCCGCAGAGCAAGGTCAGTGTGTTTGGATCAGAACCCTCGCAACCCAACAACAGGACCGCCAAGGCAATGGCGAAGGCTGAGCAGAATAGCGTATAAGATAGGGTGCTCTTTGTCATTGAACATTTCCCATTATGAGGTCTGGCCGGAGGAAAACCTGTCCAACGGCGGGAGGGCGGCACGGGTTCTCAGCGTATCATCAAGAACAGCTCGGCCAGTTCCTCGGGATTGTCGTTGTGCCAATCCCACATCGACATGGAGTCTTCCCGCGCGAGTTCGTACCCGAAATGCCGTTCGCTGGCGAGCCACGTCCAATCGATGAGACCGGGATAGATGAGCGGGATGCGCTTCACGGGAACTTCC
>PUOI01000023.1 GCA_003552765.1 Candidatus Hydrogenedentota bacterium
CGCTGGGCTCGTTTGCGTTCGTGGAGGCGGACATTCGCGACGCGGCCGCCATGGGAAGGTTGCTCGGCGGCGTCCAAGACGAGGACGTGATCATCCACCTCGCGGGTCAAGTTGCCGTGACGGCCTCGGTGATCAATCCGCGCGAAGATTTCGAGATCAACGCGGCGGGTTCGCTCAATCTACTGGAGGCGGTCCGCGAAAGCGGGAGGCGGCCGCTGTTCATCTACGCCTCGACCAACAAAGTCTACGGCGGCATGGAGAACGTGGCCATCGAGGAACACGAGTTCCGCTATGCCTACCGCGACTACCCCGATGGCATCCCCGAGACGGCGCCCCTCGACTTTCATTCGCCCTATGGATGCTCGAAAGGCGCCGCCGACCAGTATGTCCGGGATTACGCCCGCATCTACGATCTGCCGACGGCTGTCTTCCGCCAGTCATGCATCTACGGTCCCCGGCAATTCGGCGTGGAGGACCAAGGGTGGGTGGCGTGGTTCATCATCGCCGCCGTTTTGGGCCGGCCCATCACCATCTACGGCAACGGTAAACAGGTCCGCGACGTACTCTACGTGGACGACCTCACGGACGCTTATCTGCTGGCCGCGGCCAACCGGGATACAGTGGCGGGGAAGATCTACAATGTCGGCGGCGGACCGGAACGCTCGATGGCCGTGTGGACGGAATTCGGACTTATGTTGGAGGAGTTGCTCGGCGCGAAGCTCAACACTGCCTCCGGCCCTTGGAGACCCGGCGATCAACCCGTGTTCATCAGCGATATCAGCGCCATCCAACGCGACCTCGGTTGGAGTCCCCGCACCCCCGTCAAGGAAGGCCTCGCCAGCCTCGTGGAATGGGTGCAGGCCAACCGGGAGCTGCTGGAAGAGTTGGGGCTGTAGGCTGGGGTCTGATCCGCGGCCGCGGCGCGGCTTCTTGGAACTCCGGCGGGGCGCCAAGGCATTATCCCTGACAATGAGTGTTCCTCTTACGGGTGATGATTCGGAATACGGCATACCAACAGCAGGGAGGGTCAAGCAATGATGAAGCAGTGTCTTATAGTAAGCTTGGCGGTTCTGGCGGCCATGGCGGCGGCGCAGGCCGGGGAACAGCGAGTTGGAGTATACGAAGCCAATCCGCACTATTTCGCCATGGACGGTGCCCCGGTGTTTCTTGTGGGGGCGACATATCCCCACGGCTGGACGCCCATCAGCCGGCCGGAAATCGATTACATGGAGACCTTGGATCGGCTCGCCGAGGAAGTCGGGCGGGCGGAAAGCGATAATGTGCGGGGCGTGCTCCGTTGCCTGCCCTACGATCCCCTGAATCATTTGCACGATGGTGAAATAACTGAAGTGATTCAGCCTTGGCGCGAGGCGGATGACGAGGGGCGGTACGACCTCGGCGAATTCGAGCCCGAATGGGAGGAGCGCTTGCGGCATTATCTCGGCGCCGCCCAAGAACGCGGCTTCGTGGTGGCGCTTGAGGTGTGGGACGACTGGTCGGTCACCCGCGGCGAGAACGGCGCGTGGGATCCCGGCGAGGGCGCGGCGTGGAACGGCCACCCCTTCAATCCGGATAACAACGTGAACTACGGCGAGGATGTACTGCCCACTACTACTCAGGGCTGCAACGCGCCCTTTTATCAGACCCTCCCGGACAAGGACAATATCGAGCAAGCGCTTGAGTATCAGCACGCCTATGTGGACCACTTGCTTGGCATCGTGGCCGACTATCCCAACGTGCTGTTGACGTTGTCCAACGAAACCCGGGCGGACTTGGCCTGGAGCCGGTATTGGGCGGACTACATCGGCGAGCGAACTTCGCATCTTGTGGGCGAGATGCCCTCGACCAACCGGGAGGACGGCGGCGGCGAATGCGACTATGATCTGAATCCGCTCACCTTGTCCGCCGACCCGCGCTACGACTACGTGGATATTGCCCAAGGCGTGTCGCGCCACGAATTCGGCGGTGATCCCGTTGCGCAGGCCGTGGGCGGCGCGGAACGCATTCAAACGTACTTCGACGCCATGAACGAGGCTGGCGCGGTCAAACCGCTGCTTGTTATCAAGGATTACACGAACGATCAACAAGACGGCCCCATTGTTTTGTGGTCGCGTTTGCTGGGCGGGGCCGCATCGAGCCGGTTTCACCGCTCGGGCGAGGACGAGCCCGAGCAGCGCATCGACGCCCAATTTCGGACGGCGGGCAGCTTGGCGTGGCTCGCGGGAAGGATCCCTTTCTGGGAGATGGCGCCGCAGCATGATTTGATGGAAAGCGCCCCTGGGGATACGCAAGCCCTCGTATTGGCCAAGCCGGGCGAATGCTACGTGGTCCAGTTTATGGAGGCCAGCGCAGGCGAGGCCCAATTGGCCGCGGAGCAAGGAACCTACACGCTGCGATGGCTCGATCCCGTTACCGCGGACGCCATCGGCGAGTCACAAACCGTGGAGGCGCCTGGGGATGAGCCATTGACGCTCCAATTGCCCGAAGACCATGACCATGTGATCGCATGGCTTGCGGCGGAGGACGAGGGCTGAGCTGGAACACTTTTGGCGCATGGGGTAGCCCATTGTGAATCGCCCTGGGTCGGCTGGTTGTTTGCGACGCGGGAAAGGAGCATAAGTTCTAAGGACTATCACCATGACAATTACCCGTGGCCGGATAACGGGACTCACCGTTGAGGGTTTCAAGTCAATTCGGGATAGGCAATCCATCGAATTGAAACCCTTGACGGTGTTGGCGGGCGCCAATAGCTCCGGAAAGTCGAGCATCATGCAGCCCCTGCTGTTGCTCAAACAAACGCTCGAATCGCCAGGCGATCCAGGCGCGATTCTGTTGAACGGGGACCATGTTCAGTTTTCATCGGGCGAACAGGTTCTCAGCCGTTTGCCGGAAGCTGGCCGCGCTGGACATGCAGAGTTCAGTGTTGAGCTAGATATGAGCGACTACGAGTCGCTGCTTCTCCGGTTCGGAAAAGCAGAACGAAGCGGCTTCGAGGCCGTTGAGATGCGATACGAGAACTGTGACGAGGAACGCTTCTCAATACGTCCAGGCATGAGCCATGCGGAAATAATGGAGGCTATCCCTCCCTCGTGGAAACGAACCCTCTTTGAGGGGATAACGAGACAGGGAGAAGATTGGAGTTCCTCCGTTTTTCGTGACCGTTGTTTCCTTGATGTCAGGTTCCGTCGAATAGACGCAAGTGAGCCGGGATGGTCTGGCCCCGGAGCTGTTCCGTTCGTACCACGCTTTGAGTCGCGTATTGAGGGGATAATCCATCTCCCCGGTTTGCGGGGCAATCCGCGGCGGACG
>PUOI01000119.1 GCA_003552765.1 Candidatus Hydrogenedentota bacterium
GATGTGTCCGGCGTCCTCATATTCGTGGTCGCCTTCATTCTGTTCTTCTCATTGGAGAGTCTCTTGCGCCGGTTGGCGCCCGACAAGACCGAGTCCGGCGACGCGTCAGAAGAAAGCGCGCAGCCCTCGGACAAGGAGACAGCTTAACCATGAAGCATTACGTGATCGCAATCGCTCTTCTCACCATGGCCCTGGCCATGAACCACACCATTCGCATGAACCAAGTCCAAGCCGTGGAGGGAGCGGGTGAAGAGTATGTTCTTACTGTCCCCTCTCAGCTAGGCGAGTATAGGCAGCATGGCGATGATGAGGAAGTGGACGAGCGCACCAAGCAGGTGCTTGAGACTAGCAACATCCTCATCAGGAATTATCTGGGGCGCCAGAACTGGCCCGTCCAACTTACCATCGTCCATGCCGGCGCCACCCGGCGCAGTCTGCACTTCCCCGAGGTCTGCATTGTCGGCGCCGGCTGGGAAATCCGCGAACAGACCACCGTCCCCATCGGCATCATGTTTGAAGCCCGGAAGCTGGTGCTTGTCAGGGGCGACCAGCGTGAGGCTGTACTCTATTGGTTCAAGACGGACGATAACCTGACCGGCAATTTCTTCATCAACAGCTTCAACTGGGCGCGGTATCAGGTGACTCACGGAACCACGCCATCCGCGATGATCCGGGTATCCACCATGGTGGGCCCCATGGGGGAGGACGCCACGTTCGCCATGTTGAAGGACTTCGCGGCGCAGGCCACGCCCATCCTGCTGGACACGGTACCCTAGGGATGCGCGGCCCAAGACGAGGGTCTATTGACGCCCTCCCGCAATCATCTCGCATCAACGTGGTGCGATTCATAACAGAAAAGCGTACGTGTTAACCCCATTCACTTCGCGTGAGGAGATACGAGCAATGGCGCACATGGATACTTTCCCCATACGAACCCTATTCTGCGCAGGCATGGCCGCAGTGTTGATCGCCACAGGGTTGACGGGATGCGGCGGACGCCGCAGCGAACAGCTTCAAGAACGTGGCGATACCTTCCTTCACCTTGGACGCTATTCCGAGGCAGTGAACGAGTACGAACGCGCCATCTCCGCCAATCCGGAAAACGCCGCCGCTTATCTAGGTAAGGGCCGGGCGCATGCGGCCCGAGGTGACATCGCGGACGCATTGGAGGCCTTTGAAGAGGCCGTTGCGCTGAGAAGCGATTACGAGGAGGCCTATACCGAGGCGGTGCACATGCTCGTGGAAGAAGGGCGGGAAGACGAGGCGCTGGAAATGGCGCGGGCCTTCGAGGAGGCGGATCCCCTGAGGGGGGGCGTCCTCGTGGCGCACACCCACCATCGAAGCGGAGCATACGCCGATGCAATCGAGACGCTTGAGCACCTGTGCGAGCAGTTTCCGGCGGAAGAGTATACGCACGTGAGTTTGGCCCTCCTCTATCTGGCGGATGAAGAATACGGCGAAGCCGAGACCACGCTCCGGCGCGTGCTCGACACCATCGATGAAACGTCGCTCGCTGCGCGCATGGGGTTGATTGACGTGCACCGCGCTCAAGGCAATCTCGGCGAGGTTATTGAAGGGCTTCGAGAATTGGTGGCCGAGGAGCGGGAGCGCCATCCCGAGGCGGCGGATTCGCCAGAGGAAGGACAATACTTGACCAATCTCAAGCTGGCCTTGGCCCGGAGCCTCCTGGAGACGGGAGAATTTGAGGAGGCCGAGGAAATCGCCCAACCCATCCTTGAGGCAATACCCGAATCCGGGTGGGCCAACTACATCGTTGGCGCCTGCATGCTTCAGCGAGATGACTATAGAGAAGCGCTGCAGTATCTCCAGATAGCGGCGCGGGCATTGCCGGAACAGCCCGCCGTGGACCAACGCCTCGCCACGGCGGAGCAACAGCGCGCGGCCGATCCCGATGATGAGGAGGAGACGCTCGCCGCACGCCAGGCTGGCGATGCCGATGAAGCGTGGCAGACTCTGTGGCGGGAAGCCCGCCTGCGCGAACTGCTCGAGAATCGGGAAGCCATTCTTGCGGAGGAAGAGGATGCGGTCGAGGCGCGTCATTCCATGGCAGTAGCGGCCATGATTATCCGGCAGATGAGCATGGCGGAAGACCTTCTTGCTCCCTTGCCCGAGGACGACCCGCTCAAGCGCTTGTTCGAGCATTTCAGGGAGGGAGAACACGAAGGCATCATGGCCGTTCTTGAGGAGTGGCGGCCCGGCGAAGGCCACGGTTTGACGGTTCGCAACAACGCGGAGGCCTCCGTCATGTCCGCCATGGGGATGCGCGCGCGGGCGTTCAGGACGCTCGTGGAAACGCTGAATGCTTACCCCGAGGACGCCGCCGCGCTGTTGAACATGGGGCTGATGTACCAGAACGCGGGCATGCCCGAGTTTACCGCCTCCACCTTCCAGCAGCTCGTATCCCGGTACCCGGACGTCATGGAACACCGCGCGGCCCTGTTCGGCGCGCTCATGGAGGCGGATCGCCATGAGGAAGCCCGCTACAACGCGGAAAGCACGTACAGCACATTCCCGCGCCGCGTGGAATCGGTGCTGCTGCTGGCGCAAGCGTACCAAGCGACGGGCGACACCAGCCTAGCCACGGAAGCGCTTAGACGCGGCGTGCAAAACATGCCGGATGAAGCCCGTCTGCAACTGTATCTGGGTGAAGCCCAAGTCCGGGCGGGCAATACAGAAGCTGCCCGGGAATTGCTTGAAGAGGTTCGGCGCGACAGCGCCATGGAGAACTCCGCGGCATGGCTTGATGCATTCATCTCGGCCCATGAAGACGATTGGACGAATGCCCGCGAACAACTCGAAAGCATCCCGCTGGACGAACTCAACATGGCGGGACGGCTGCTTCTCGCCGCGGCGCGCATTGCCGGCGGCGACCTGGATGGGGCCTTGCCGCCTCTGCATCAGGCCGACACTGACGATCTTCTTCGGCCAGAACGCACCCTGATCTTGAAACGCGCCATCGAGGGAGACACGGTGGACGCGCCAGAACGTATCGCTGAACTGGCCGAGGCACTGAGCGGTGAGCCGGATGCCCTGCGGGATTATGCTTATGCCCAAGCCGCCCAAGAGGCGCGTTTCCCCGACGATCGGTATCAGAGCTTGCGGCAGGTATATGATAGCATCGAGCCCACGCCCCTGCTTGTGGGGCAGCTCATGGAAGCCTTGACCGTGACCACGGTGCTGGACAACCCCACCGCCGAAGCGCGAACCATCGCCGAGCCGCCCGGCGCGTGCACGGTCACCAACCCGACGTCCAGGGTGGCGATGCGACGGGCGGC
>PUOI01000437.1 GCA_003552765.1 Candidatus Hydrogenedentota bacterium
CAAGAAAAGCGGCGGCCACGAAGTGCGCCACCGGCCAGGTATGGTCCACGTTTGGAAGCACGGGCGCCACGATGAGCCGGGCTGGCAAGACAAGAAAGAACACTATCCGGTAGAGCAGGCGGGCGGGCGTCTCAAGCGCGTGAGGGAGGAGCAACAACTCCGAGGCCAACAGAACGCTCAGCAGCACGGCGCCTGCCCCGATCAGGCCAAGCACAATCCAGCAGGCGCGGCGCATTTCCAGTTTCCTTCCGTAGATCCCATGCGCGAGCGCCATGAGGCCGTCGCGCTTATGCCCGCTTCAATGTAATCAGCCCGATATCCGGCGGCACGCCCAGGCGCACGGGCATGAAGGCGACGCCGATGCCGTGGGACACGACGACGGGACAGTGGGGGCCTTCGCAGAGGCCGCCGCGATACTTCGTGCCGTACCGGCTGGGGACAATCGGGGGCCCCAGGCCGGGGACCTGTACTTGGCCGCCGTGGGTGTGGCCGCTGAACATGATGTCCACGCGGTGGTCCCCGTCCATCTCTTCGGCGACGTCGGGGTTGTGGGAGAGGACAAGGCGGGGCATGCCGGCGGGAACGCCGTGTAGGGCTTTGTCCATGCGAACGTCGTCTTCCCAGAGGTCGCCTACGCCGGCGAGACAAATGCTTTCGCCGGGGACCGGCTCGGACTGAATCCCATCGGGCGTGAGGAAGAGGCGGCCGTTGTCAATCAGCGGCACGTCAATCCGGCGGAACGCGGCCTTGCACGTCTCCACGCCTTCCCAGTGGTCGTGGTTTCCGAGCACCGCCACGCGCCCGAGCCGGGCCTCGAACTGGTCCAGCATCGTAATGCCGGGATCCACGGAGCGGGGCGTGTGATGAGTGTAGTCGCCCGTGAAGAACACGAGGTCGCCGTCCAGCGCGTTGGCCTTCTCCGCTGCGTCCAGCAGGTAGGGCATGCTGTTGTAGGGACCGTAATGCGTGTCCGAAATCTGAACGATGCGCAGTCCCTCGAACGCTTTCGGCAGATCGCGCACGCCCATCGTGTATTCGGCGATTTCCAGCCGCTGCGGCGCCACCATGGAGGCGTACCCGCCTATGCCGCTCCACGCCACGCCGACGACGCCCGCCGTGGAACGCGCCAAGAACTGGCGGCGGCTCAATTCGTGGGGCCGAGTGGGGAGCGGCCGTTCAAAGACCTCCCCGACGCGGTGGCGGAAGCGTTTCCACAGGTAGCGGCCCGCATGCCAGCCCATCCAATACAGGAACGGCGTGGCCAAACAGGAGATGATGAGATGTTCCACGGGCCAATGGTGGCCTTGCTGAGGGATGAACATGCCCACGATGCCGCGCGCTGGCAAGATGATGAAGAACGCGGCGCGATACAATACCCGCGCAACGGTTTCCAGCGCATAGGGAAGGAGCAGCAACTCGGAGGCCAGGATGACGGCGAGTAACACGAGGCCGCTGGCCACGAGCGAAACAAAGGTCCACCGGGTAAAACCTGCAGCAGATTTGTTTATCATAAATCTCTTGTTGAGGAACGAAGTTTTGGTTGATGCGTTTCCGCCATCGGCGCATGTCCGGCAAGCGCCGCCAACATCCGCAGTGAACGCTTACAACGCACTCTCCGGCGTCTTGCCGCTTCACGCGGCCCTCCGAAGGACGCCTTTCCCCAATACGTTTACGGTCACTAGTGTTCGGTCAATTATACAATGCAGCACAGCGCCGCGCAAATTCGCGCTTCCTGCCGCTCAGCCGGCGATTAGGGTTCCCTGCCGAGGGGGATTGCCCCGCGGCAGGGAAGCGTGGCCGTTTGTTGGACCGGTGCGATCTACTAACCGGCGAACGCCTTGCTGGTCCGGCGCCGTGGCGGATGGACGGGTCTCTCGCCGGAGGCCGGACGCGCGGTCTGGCCAGGATAGGTCCCTTCGGCGTGACCATTGGAATGAGCGAGGGTGGAGCCGCCGACAATGGCGACAAGCTGGTCCACCATGTTGTTCAGTTCCTCCGCCTGGGCCGATAGCTGTTCGCTGGCCGCCGCCGCCTCCTCGGAGTTCGCCGCGTTGGATTGCGTCACTTGATCCATCTGAGCCATGGCCGCGTTGATCTGGTCAATGCCTTGCGACTGCTCGTTGCTGGCGGCCGCGATCTCATCGAGCAGTTGCGACATCTTTACTATACGCTCGGCGACTTGGGCGAGCGTGTCCCCTACTTCAAGAGAAACCTGAACGCCATTGTCCGCGTTGTGCCGCGAGCCATCAATTAGGGCGGCAGTGTCCCGCGCCGCCTCGGCGCTGCGTTGGGCTAGATTGCGCACCTCTTCGGCCACCACGGCAAACCCCGCGCCCGCCTCGCCCGCCCGCGCCGCCTCAACAGCGGCGTTCAGGGCCAAAAGATTGGTCTGGAAGGCGATTTCGTCAATCGTCTTTACAATCCGAGCGGTCTCATCCGATGACGACTTGATCGCGTCAATGGCCTCACTCATGCGCTGCATGGCCTCGCGGCCTTGTTGCGCGGCGGTCTGCGCGTCATGAGCCATGCCATTGGTCTGCTGAATGGTGGCGGCGTTCTGTTTGGTCATCGAGGCCATTTCCTCAAGCGAAGCCGACGTTTCTTCCAGGCTTGAGGCCTGTTCCGTGACTCCTTCAGCCATGGCCTGGCTCGACTGAGCGACCTGTTGCGACGCATGGGCGACTTGGTCCGAATCCTTTGATAACGACTCGATGATTTGGAGAAGACGGCGGCTCAGTGAAACGGAAAACAGCACGGCGATCGCAATCGCCACGGCGAGCACGACGGCAAATGCGATGCCGATGTTACGCAGCAGCGTCCCCACGCCGGCGGCGGCGATGGCGTCAACCTCTGCCTGCGGGATGCCCAGGAACATGATGCCGATGACTTCGTTGCCGGGGCTCACAATGGGATCATACGCCGTCAGGTGCGGCCGGCCCAGTATGTCCGCCTCGCCGATGTACAGCCTGCCTTCCATGACCGGTTCGTGGGCGGCGCTATCGGTTCCGAGAAAGGTTCCCACCGCGCGCGAGCCATCGTCCTGGCGGATGTTTGTGCTTATGCGGCGGAAATCCCGTCCTTCCCGTGCAAAGATCGTGGCCAGTACATCCAGGTCCTCCGCGATCTCGTCGACCATCGCGTAGCATCCCTCGACGGATTCGCCAGTCTCGCCGGCCAACTCCCCACCGGATTGCTGGATCGCTCCGTAGTGTTCGCGCAGATAGAGCTGCGCAGCGTTGATGTCGCCCTCAATCTTCATGCGTAATGTGTGGCCGGTTAGGTCCTCGGCCATAC
>PUOI01000288.1 GCA_003552765.1 Candidatus Hydrogenedentota bacterium
GATTGTGATTCATCCCCGCGGTACCCATGGATTTCGCCCGAGCCGATGGGCCAGGACCAGATATTCACTTCCCCCTTGGAACTGCCACGCAGGTAAATGCCGCTTTCGCCGGCGTCCATCACTTCCGCTTCTTCCGGATTACCGTCCTCGTCCAAGGCGACGGTTCCATCGGACTGGATGACGGGACGCACGGCGGACTCCGCTTCGCCCGTGAGCCGCCAGTCCGCAATCAGGACGAAGTCCCCGAACTCCTCCTCCGTCCACAGGTCCACGCCACCGGCGTCCCCGGCGTTGGCCAGGCGCCAATCATCCGGCCGCCAGGGAGTATCCTCGTCCGCCTCCAACGTCCACCCCCGCAGGTCCAAGCCGCTGTACAGGCTGCGGAAGCCCTCGGCCTCCGGGGCGATCTCATCCGGCGACGGATTGGTCGAGGGCAACTCCTTGATGCGGATGTTTCGGAAATGGGTTTCGGCCCCTTCCGATTCCAGGCAGATGTATCCCTTGCGGAAGTGGGCATTCGTCGCGCCGTTGACCTCCTCGCCGTTCACTTCCAACGCGATCGCGCCGTCGTTGCAGGTCACGCGGTAGTGATTCCACTCCGGCGATGAATTGGCCCGCCACTCGCTTGGCAAGCTGCGCATCCAGCCGTTGGGATGCGGATGCCGGGGCTCCATGGTCGCGCCATGGATGCCAAAGATGTCCCCGTGGCTGGTGTAGTTCTCCGTGTTGCGTCCGTCGAGGATTTGGACCTCGATGGCGCGCGAGAACGGCTGGCCCACGGCTGGCAGCGGATTGCTCCAGATGAACAACCCCGAGTTGCCTTGGGGCTCCATGTGACGCCATTCCAGTTCAAGGACAAAATTCTCGTACATGCGGTCCGTCCGCAGAATGCCCATCGGCTCACCCGAGCAAATGATCATTCCGTCGCGGACCGTGAACGTCTCCGGCGCGCAATTGACGTGCTCCCAGCCCGTCAAGTCCTCGCCATTGAACAAGCGTTCCCAGCCTTCCCCGGCGTCCTCCGCACGGAGCGCCGTTCCCGGCAAACCCAGACAAAGGGCGGCGAGCAAGAGGGGGATCGCATAACGTGGGGCGTGCATTGTCCGTTCTCCAAAGGTGAGAAACACGAGTGAAAGGGCCGTATGCCGATGAGGCATCATAGCAAGCGAGAGGATGGCGCGTCGAACGGTATTCTTCCCTCAATCGCCGGTTCGGCCGCGGCAGCAGAGAACCCGGGAGTGTGCTTCAGTTTGATCGGGACGCTTGGCGCGGCTCAGGCGGCTCGGGGGAGATATTCAGCTGGTCCATCTTGTATTTCAGAACGCGGCGGGTGGTGCCCAGTTGCTCGGCGGCCTTGGACTGAACGTAGCCGCTCTGCTCAAGCGCGCGGCGGATGAGCCGCTCTTCAAGCCGGGCTGTCGCATCTTCCAAGGGCAGACGTTCGAGTTCATCCGGCACGGACTCTTGCTCATTGACCGGCCGGGCCGCCTCCGGGAACATGCTCTTGAGATGCCACGGTTCAATAGTTTCCGCGTCCCGGTTGAGAATGAGGATGCGCTGCACCGTGTTCTCGAGTTCGCGCACGTTGCCGGGCCAATCGTAGCGGTTGAGTTCGCGAAGCGCCCCGGGGCTGAATTCCTTGGCCGCCGCGTTGACCCGGTTGACGTACTTCGCGACGAAGTGATTGACCAGGGCGGGGATATCCTCCCGCCGGTCGCGCAAGGGCGGCATCTCAATGGGGAGCACGTTGATCCGGTAATAGAGGTCCTCCCGGAAAAGCCCATCGGCTATGGCGTTTTTTAGATTGCGATTGGTGGCGCAAATGAACCGGACATCCACATCAATGGGCTTCGCGCTGCCCAGGGGCGAGAAGCATCCGTCTTGCAAGAGATGGAGGAGCTTGGCTTGGGATTCCAGCGGCATCTCGCCGATCTCATCCAGAAACAGCGTGCCGCCGTCGGCCACCTGCACTTTGCCGTGCCGGCGTTCGTTGGCGCCCGTGAACGCGCCTTTCTCGTGGCCGAAGAGTTCGCTTTCCACGAGGTTATGCGGCATCGTGCAGCAGGAGACATGCACAAAGGGCTCGTCCGCGCGGGGACCCGCCGAGTGTATGGCGCGGGCAAGAACATCCTTGCCGGTGCCGCTTTCGCCCGTGATCAGCACGGTGCAATCGATTTCCGCGGCCTGCCGCGCGAACCCAATGGCCTCGTGGAGTGCGCCGCTGGCGCCGATGATTGAATCGAAACCGCGCGCTTCTTGCTCGCGCAGGAACGTTAGTTCTTGGCGGGTCCGCTCCTCGTCCAGCACACGTTCGATGAGGATGATGAGTTCGTCCACATCAAACGGTTTGATCAAGTAATCCCGCGCGCCGGCCTTGATGGCGTCCACGGCGACGGGGACGGAGTTGAGGGCGGTCACGACAATCACGGGCGTGGCGTAGCCTTCCTTGCGCAATCTTTCGAGAAACTGCAGGCCGGTCATCTCGGGCATCATGTGATCAAGAATGATGATATCGACATGCTCGTTCTTGAGAAACTCGAATCCTTCCTGGCCGCCTCCGGCCACGATCACATGAAATCGCCGGCCCAGCACTGCATGGTACACGTCCCGGACGCTTGGCTCGTCGTCAATGGCCAGAATTGTCTGCATGAACAGCCCTTACCTATGGGAGCCGAATACCGAAAGCGCCTCTTTGAACTTGTAATAGGCGATTCGCCTCCACCCCCGTGTTGGGCAGGCCCCGCCAGGACCCGCCTCTCCCTTTGGCGCGGTAAAGCATTGATGGTGCGCAGCAATTGCGGAAGATAGTCCGCAATGCCGGCTCTATATCGTCTTATGTTGCGTTTGGCGTCTGGGCGCCAAAGTCTTTCAAAAATGATTCTAATACATCTTGTAGTACATCATTCAAATTCTTGTCGCGCGATCGCGGCGTCAATTCTCCACCACCCTGGATACGTCCCGGCGAAGAGCGGGCTGAAGAGCCCGGGGGAAGCGCGCGTTCGCGTTCACCCGCGCCACCAACTCTTCCAGGCGAGCCCGGTCGCCCCGCGCCAGCCCTTCATAGACCGACGCAGCGAAGGCCGACAGGCAGTTCCCTTGTCCCGCCGCGCGTCCAAGCAGCCCCATGCGCTCCGAAACCCATGCCACGCCTTCCACTTCCAGCAGCTCAAGGGCGAGGCTTTCGCGTTGGCCGTCCGCTTGGTAGGCGCAGTATCCCTTGCGCGGAACGCGAACAGCCGGGATCCCGCTTGCCGCAGGGCCAAGCCGCAGCAACAGCTCGTGGAACTCC
>PUOI01000181.1 GCA_003552765.1 Candidatus Hydrogenedentota bacterium
CCGAGCCCCCTCCTCCCCTGACAGAGGTGGACTGGAATGCCGTCTACACACCCGATGACGGGGATCCCCTGGAGATCTTTTTCGTGCCGGCGTTGTCGCGGACCGTGCATTACCAGCGTATCACTGGCTACTTCTCTCACGAAGCCTTGGCCCTTGCCGCGCGGGGTTTGGAGGCGTTCATCCAGCATGGCGGGCGCATGCAACTGATCGCTGGCTGCACGTTGAAGCCGGAGGAGATCGAACAGATCAACAAGGGCTACAGCTTTCGCGAAAAGGTGGCCAAGAATCTGTGCGGGCACTTTTCGAAATTGGTAACGGACACATGGTCACGCGAGCGTTTGGGGTGGCTGGCGTGGATGGTGGCCCATGGATACCTCGATGTGAAGGTGGCCGTGCCGTTGGACGAGCGGGGGCGGTTCCGGCCGAATCAGGGGTTGTTCCATGCCAAATGCGGCATATTAACTGACGCCCAGGAAAACCAGCTCGTGTTTTCCGGCTCCATCAACGAAACCTACTCAGGCTGGCGGCATAACAGCGAATCCTTCGATGTGAACTGCACGTGGTGGGGCGCGAAGGATGTGGAGCGGACGGCAAGTCACAGACAGTGGTTCGAGGCGCTGTGGGCGGACCGGAGCCCCACGGCCAAGGTCGTGGACGTGCCGGAGGCCGTGCGCGACGAGTTGTTGCGGTTTCTGCCCGAGGAGGAGCCGGCGCCCGTGTGCAACGAAGAACCGTCTGGGGACTACGGACCGCATGGGACGAGCGGTGGAAAGACGAAACGTGAAACGGACACTACCGTGTCCGCGGAGCAGCGGGCGGCGGTCTGGCGGTTCTTGCTGGATGCGTTCAAGGGACCCGGCGGACCGTCCCTCACGTTGGAGACCACCGTAATTCAGCCGTGGCCCCATCAGCTTCGCGTGTTCCGGCGGATGACGGACGAGTGGCCGGTGCGGCTGCTTATCGCCGACGAGGTGGGGTTGGGTAAGACCATCGAAGCCGGGTTGTTGCTGCGCTACGCGTGGTTGAGCGGCAAGGCCAAACGCATCCTCTTGCTTGCCCCGAAGTCTGTGTTGGCCCAGTGGCAGAGCGAGCTGTACGAGAAGTTCAACCTCGTGGTTCCCATCTACACAGGGAAGAGCCTGGTTTGGCCGGCCTACCACGGGGCGCCGGAGCGCCAGGAACAGCAGGTGAATCGGGAGGCATGGACCGGGCAGGTTTCATTTGTGTTGGTGTCCAGTCATCTCATGCGGCGCGCCGAGCGGCAGCCAGAGTTGTTGGATGGAGAACCGTGGGACCTCGTGTTGTTGGACGAGGCTCATCACGCCCGCCGGAAGGCCGTGGGCGCGGCCCGCGAGAAAGGCCCGAACCGGCTGCTTCAGCTTATGCGGAAACTGAAGGAGAAGACGCAAAGCCTGCTCCTACTCACCGCCACCCCCATGCAGATTCACCCCACCGAGCTTTGGGATTTGCTGGCCTTGTTGGGATTGCCGCCGGAGTGGGATGAACAGACATTCCAGGGGTTCTTTGAAACACTCCAGAACGCGCCGGACGTGGATGCGCTGTTTCGGTTGGCCAAACTGGCGCAGGCGGCGGACCGGTGGCGCGAGGGCGTGATCAAGCGCGCCGTGGAACAGATCGGCCAGGAGCGCGGGTTGAACCGCATCAGCCGCCAGCGAATCGAAGAGGCCATTCGGGAGCAGCACGCCAAGCTTCCCCTGGGGCAACTCTCACATCAAGAGCGCGAAGCGGTGCTGGAATGCCTGGTTGCGGCGAGTCCCGCGCGGGCGCTTATGTCGCGGCATACGCGAGACCTGCTGCGCCGCTACCGCCAACGGGGGCTGTTGGATCAGCCCATCGCTGATCGCATGGTGCGGCAAGAGGTCGTTGACATGACCCCGGAGGAACGCGCGATCTACGAGGAGGTGGAGTCCTACATTGCGACGGCGTACAACAACGCCTCGCAAGACAAACGCAACGCCGTGGGCTTCATCATGACGGTGTACCGGCGGCGGGTCGCCAGCAGCTTCGCCGCATTGCGCCGCACTTTGGAGAAGCGCCTCGCCCGGATGAATGCCCCAACGCAAGAAACCGGGGAGGACGCGTTGGAGGAGGACCTGCCCCTCGACGACAGCGCCGACGAGCCCCTTTCGGAGGACGAGGCCGCCAGCTTGGAGCGGCAAGCCCTGGAGGGGGAGGAGAAGGAGCGCATCCAAACCCTGCTCCAGGCGACGGCGAACCTAAGCACGGACAGCAAGGCGTTGAGGCTTGTGAAGCACCTTAATCAGGCGTTTGAGGCGGGGTACAAGTGCGCCATCGTGTTCACGCAATACACGGACACGATGAACTTCCTGCGCGACTTCGTGGCGCACCAGCTCGACGCGCGCGTGGCTTGCTACAGCGGCGGAGGAGGGGCACGGAGCACGGGCCATGGCCGGTGGCAAACCGTTAGCAAGGAGGAGTTGCGGCGCGAACTCAAGTCGGGGCGTATCGACGTGCTGCTATGCACGGATGCGGCGGCCGAGGGCCTGAACCTGCAATACGCGGGCTACATGGTGAACTACGACCTCCCTTGGAACCCCATGAAAGTGGAGCAGCGCATCGGGCGGATCGACCGGATTGGCCAAGTCCATGAGACGGTGGAAATCGTCAACATGGGCTACAAAGACACCATTGAAACCGATGTCTACAACGCCTTGTATGAACGGATTAGCCTGTTCAAGGGATTCGTGGGCAAGTTGCAGCCTATTCTGGCGAGATTGCCCCAAACCTTTGAGCGGGCCGTGTTGGAAGGCGCGCACGATCCCGCGGAGGCGCGAAACAAGGCGCGGGCGGATGTGGAGGCCTTGATGGAGGAGACGGAGCGGACCGCCTTTGACATCGATAAAATCAGCGAGGCTTACTTGGAACCGCCAGAGTTTTCGGCCGCGCCCTATACCCCGGCCAGCATGGAAAACGTACTGCGAACCCCACAACTTCTTCCACCGGGATACGAGCACACCGCGCTGGATAAACGAACCCACATGCTGACCACGCCGTTGGTGTCCGTTCCAGTCCGCATTACCACCGATCCCGCCGTGTTCGAGGACGGTTTTGAGAGCCACCAGCTCTTTCTTCCCGGCGGCCCCTTGTTCGACGCCACCGCCCGCGCCGCTCTCAAGGACGCCGGCCCAGCGCGCATCCCGGCGATCACCGATGTCGATGAATACATAGAAGCCGTGCGCCATACATAGCCAGATGCTCCGCCGCTTTGGGCAGAGAACGTCTTCGCGAAATGGCCCGCGAACTACCC
>PUOI01000094.1 GCA_003552765.1 Candidatus Hydrogenedentota bacterium
CACGTCGAGCACCAGGCGGTCATAGTCCGTCTGCTGTCCGACGCGGGCGTCCTCGACCATGCAATTGACCCGCTTGACGGGCGAGAAGTTCGCGTCCAGGTACACGGTGCCGATGGCGGCGTGTTGCAGTTCGAAGTTGTCCGCCGTGACGTAGCCTCGCCCGCGGCTTACCTTGACATCCATCTCCAGGTCGGTTGCGTCGGCCGTGGAGGTGAAAACAAGCAAATCGGGGTTGTAGACTTCGACATCGGCGTCTTTGAACACGTCCCCGGCATGCACTTCGCCGGCTCCCGAGTGTTTGTACGTGAAAATCGTGGGCTCGCCGGTTTTGAGATGGAGGTCACACCGTTTCAAGTTAAGCACGACGTCGGTCATGTCTTCCTTGACGCCTGGAATCGCGGAAAACTCATGTTCAACGCCTTCAATGCGCAGGGCGGTCACCGCCGATCCTTCCAGGCTCGCCAGGAGCACGCGCCGCAGGGCGTTGCCCACCGTCGTGCCGTAGCCCCGCTCGAAAGGTTCAATCTGAAAGCGCGAATAGGTCTCGGTGGCCCCATCCTCGATCTTGACCCATTTGGGTTTTACAAACTCTTGTGCAATCATGAGTTCCAGTCTCCAGGGAATGAGGGCTCGCCGGGTCTGCCGGCTTGTTGCGTGAAGTGGCGCACACGTCCCTCAACCGGCTGCCGGGCCGGTCACGCGCCACGCGTGGGCCAAGGAAAACGCGGGGAACTCCCACCCCCTGGCCGGTACAAAAAGAACGGACGCAGCATGCTCCTTTCCCCGCGGCGCACACCCGTGCACGGGCGGGGACAGCGATGCTGGGCGTTAGACGCGGCGGCGCTTTCTCGGACGGCACCCGTTGTGAGGAATACTCGTGACGTCCCGGATAAGGGTCACGTCCAGGCCCGCGGCTTGGATCGCCCGGATCGAGGATTCCCGGCCGGCCCCGGGACCGTTCACATAGACCTTCACCTCTTTGAGGCCAAGCTCGCGGGCGCGCTGCGTCGCCGCTTCCGCGGCCACCTGGGCGGCAAAGGCCGTGCTTTTGCGCGATCCCTTGAAGCCTACTTGCCCGGCGCTCGACCACGACACCACATTGCCCTGGTTATCGGAGATGGATATGATCGTATTGTTAAACGTCGCCTGAATATGGGCGACCCCCGAGGTTACGTTGAGTGTGGTACGCCTCTTCCGGCCCTTAGCTTTTCGCTTTTCTTTCGCCACTGAGCGCTATCTCCTACTTCTTCTTAACGGTTGTGCGGCGGGGTCCCTTGCGGGTGCGGGCATTGGTGCAGGTCTTCTGACCGCGCACGGGCAAGCCCCGCTTGTGCCGGATGCCCCGATAGCAGTTGATGTCCATCAAGCGCTTGATGTTGGCCATGGTTTCCCGCCGCAGATCGCCCTCGACGGTGTAACTACTCTGAATGGTGGCGGTCAGCCGGTTGGCATCCTCATCGCTGAGGTCCGACACCCGGGTCCCCGGATCAATATTGGTCTCCGCCAACACTTGCCTCGCCCGGGTCTCCCCAATGCCAAAAATCTGCTGCAAACCCGCCACGATGGTCCTCTTCCGGGGAAGGTCGACGCCGATCACTCGTGCCATGCCTGTGTGCTCCTGTCCGCCCTACCCTTGGCGCTGTTTGTGTTTGGGATTGCTGCAGATCACCCGGACCCGGCCATGCCGCCGGATGATCTTGCATCGTTCGCAAATCTTGCGTGCCGAGGCTCTTACTTTCATGATGCTGTTATCCTCCACCGCGCGGCTTGTGCTGCGCCGCCCGGCCATCCATGCGCCCCCCCGCCGCGCGGGGAAACCGCAATTTCCAATACTCTATACGGGACGTGATCCTACGCCACGGCTCTCCCGCCCATCAATCCCGGTTTGCTTGGCGATGGGCGGCCCGCTAGCTCTATTTGTAGCGATACGTGATGCGGCCGCGGCTCAAGTCGTACGGCGACATTTCCAGCTTCACCCGGTCGCCGGGCAGAATCCGGATGAAATTCATCCGCATCTTGCCGGAAATATGCGCCAACACCGTGTGTCCGTTCTTCAATTCCACGCGAAACATCGCGTTGGGCAACGGTTCCACTACAGTACCTTCTACTTCTATTGCTTCTTCTTTGTCCATGGTTCCATGCAATCGTTTTATTGGGATTGGCCCCAAACAAGCTCGGGCGTGGCGGACAGCACCTCGGCCTGGCCGTCGCGCACGGCAATACTATGTTCAAAATGGGCGCTGGGTTTGCCATCGCCCGAAACCGCGCTCCACCCATCGCTGAGAATCTGGACATTGTAAACGCCCGCCGTGATCATCGGCTCGATGGCCATGACCATCCCGGGCTTCAGCTTAGGGCCGCGTTGGCGGGATTTGAAGTTCAGGATCTGCGGGGCCTCGTGCATCTCCTCCCCAATGCCGTGTCCAGTAAAGCAGCGTACGATACTAAACCCCGTTCCCTTGCATACTTTATCAACCGCGGCTCCAATATCGCCGACATGGTTGCCGGCCTTGGCCGCCTTAATCGCCTCGCTCAGGGCGCGATCGGTGACTTCCATCACGCGGCGCCGCGTCTCGTCGACCTCGCCGCAGGCCAGCGTCACCGCGGCATCGCCCACATAGCCCTCGTAGCGCACGCCGACATCAATGCTTACCAGCTCGCCTTCACGAAGCTTGCGCGCGCCGGGCACGCCATGTACGATCACCTCGTCCACCGAAATGCAGGTCGACTTCGGAAACCCCTGGTAGCCCAGGAACGCGGGTTCGCCGCCCATGCCCAGGATAAGCTCGTGGGCGTACGCGTCCAAGTCGCCGGTGGTCACTCCGGGGGCCACTTCGCGCGCCAAGGCCACATGGACCTTCGCAACCATCTGATTCGCTTGCCGGAGAATGTCTATCTCATTTTCCGTGCGAATGGCAATCACGGGGTCTTCTTCGCTCCATCCGCCCCCACGATTGCCTTAACCCGCTCAAACACTTCCGCCGGCCCGGCTCCCGAGCTGTCCACGACCGACAGCACGCCCGTCAGCGCGTAGTAGTCCAGAAGCGGCTGCGTGCTTTCTCGATACACCCGGATCCGCTCCCGAACGGTTTCTTCCGTATCGTCGCTGCGTTGCACGATGTCGCACGTGCTTATGTCGCGCCCTTCGGGGCACCCGCGTTCCTCGGGGGGATCCGTGCGCATGTTGAAAATCGCCCCGCAGTCCACACACGACCGGCGCGCGGTCAAACGGCTAATAATCTCTTCTTCATCGACATCAAACTGAATTACGTGGTCAAGCTGTTCGCCGCGTTCCTCAAGAAACGCGTCAAGCGCTTCCGCTTGCCCAACCGAACGGGGAAACCCATCCAGGACATACCCGTTCTGGCAATCGGGCTGCGCCAGCCGGTCGCGCACAATCTCCACCACCAGCGAATCGGGCACCAACTGCCCGGAATTCATGTACGCCTCGGCGCGCTGGCCCAACTCGGTCTTGTTCCGGAGATTCTCCCGGAAGATATCGCCCGTCGATATGTGCGGCGCATCCAGGAAACGGGCCAATTCGTAGGCCTGCGTCCCTTTTCCCGCCCCCGGAGCCCCTAGTAACACCACTCGTGTAGCCACTGCCTGTCACCCAATCCGCCGAATCCCGGCCTGTTACCCCCGGCGTCCGCGCACCCGGCGGCCTTTCATGAATCCTTCGTAGTTCCGCATGACCAGATGCTGTTCGATTTGGCGCACGGTATCCAGTCCCACGCCCACCAAGATGAGCAGACTCGTTCCGCCAAAGAAGCTGGCGATATGCCAATCGTAAATGCCTAGGAAATGGTATGCGATTTGGGGCAACAACGCCACGCCCGACAGGAACACCGCGCCAACCACGGTAACCCGGGTCATCACATGTTGCAAGTACTCCGCCGTGGCCTTGCCCGGACGAACGCCAACCACCACGCCGCCGTACTTCTTCATGTTGTCCGCCACTTCGACCGGATTAAACGTGATGGCGGTATAGAAGAAGCAGAAGAACATGATCATCCCGATGTACAGGATGTTGTACAAAAACCCTTCCTGCCATTGCTGGAAGTAATTCGCCACGGCGGGCATGTCCAGCGCCTGACCCACCATGCTGGGCAGCATCAGAATCGAACTCGAGAAGATGATGGGGATAACGCCCGCCTGATTCACCCGCAACGGCAAATAGTTGCGCGCGCCCGCGAACACCCGGCGTCCCTTCACTTGGCGCGGGTACTGCACCGGGATGCGTCGCTGACCCTGGGTCATCATGACCACGAAGCCGGTCACGCACACCAATACGATGACCAAGATGCCCACTTGCAGGATGTCGATCTCGCGGGCTTGAACCAGCCGGCCCAAGTTGCCAAGCGCCGTCGGCGCGCCCGACACGATGCTGATAAAGATAATCAGGGAGATGCCGTTGCCAACCCCGCGTTCGCTGATCTGTTCGCCCAGCCACATCAGGAAGGTCGTGCCCGCCGTGAACGTGATCATGCACAACAGAACGAAGCCGAACCCCGGGTTAGGCACTACATCCTCACCATAGTTTTGCAGCAGCGTGGCCATCCCGATGGATTGCACCATACAGAGGCCTATTGTACCATAGCGGGTGTACTCGGTGATCTTCTTGCGGCCTTCCTCGCCTTCCTTCGACAGCTTCTCCAAGGCGGGAACCACCGCCGTCAGAAGCTGCATGATAATGGAAGCGCTAATGTACGGCATGATGCCCAAGGCGAAGATCGTCGCTTGAGCGAAGGCGCCGCCGGTAAACAAATCGTAAAAACCGAGCAGTCCGCCGGCGCCCGCCACTCGCTCCGCCAAGGCCACGCCATCAATACCCGGCGTGGGAATCTGGGCGCCAATGCGGTAGACGGCCAACATCGCCAGCGTGAATATCATCCGCTGTTTAAGCTCGGGGATTTTGAACGCGTTACGTAATGCTTCGACTGGCTGGGCCACGGCCTGAATCTCCATTGCCGCCGTCCACACGTGAACGGCTTGCCTAGTACTGCTTACAATTCCTCGGGGGCCACTGCCTCATCCCTAACGCGAGCGCGGGACAAGAAGCTCCACCGAACCGCCAGCCGCCTCGATCTTGCGCCGGGCTTCCTGACTGACGCCGTGCGCCTTGACCGTGAGCGCCTTGCTCAAGTCGCCGCGGGCCAAGATCTTCACATAGCTGGCCGAGCGCGGCATGACCTTGGCCTTGGCCATCGTCTCCGGCGTAACCTCGGCCCCATTCTCGAACCGGTCCTCGAGTAACCCGATATTGACCGGCGTCAACTCGACCCGCTTTTGTTGCGTGAAGCCCCGCTTGGGAAGCCGGCGGTTCAACGGCATTTGCCCGCCCTCGAAGCCCCGGCGCATGGAATAGCCCGAACGGGCCTTTTGCCCCTTGTGGCCTTTGCCCGAGGTCTTGCCGGTTCCCGAACCGGGACCGCGGCCCACGCGCTTCCGCTGTTTTCGCCCGCCTTGCGCCGCGGGAATCCTATCAAGTTCCATGATATGTATCCGTTCCTTCGTACCGTTTACCCAAGCGCCATTCGGCTAGACCATTCTTCAACGCGAGCCGCGCAAACCAGCCCTAGAGCACCGCGCTGACCGACAGGCCCCGCTCCTCGGCGACCTCTTCCGCCGTGCGCAGTTGGTTCAACCCGTCCATGGTGGCCCACACGACATTGGTGGCGTTGTTGCTGCCGAGACACTTGGTCAATATGTTCTGATATCCCGCCGCTTCCAATACCGCGCGAACCGGACCGCCGGCGACCACGCCGGTACCCAAACTGGCGGGCTTCAGCAGAACGCGGGCCGCATCGGACCGGCCAATGACGCCGTGAGGCACCGTCGTGCTGACAATCGGGACATCCTTCATGTTCTTCTTGGCTTTTTCGATGGCTTTCCGGATGGCTTCGGGCACTTCACCCGCCTTGCCCGTGGCCGCGCCGACCTTGCCTTGGCCATCGCCGACCACCACCACCGCGCTGAAGCTGAACCGCCGGCCGCCCTTCACTACCTTCGCGACGCGGTAGATCTTGACGACTTGCTCGATAAGGTTGCTTTCTTGCGCATCGCGGGAACGCCGGTCACTCCGGCTGTCCCGTCCTTCACCTCGTCCGTTGCTCAACGTCGCCTTCTCCTAAAACTCGAGGCCTTGTTCCCTGGCCGCTTCCGCCAATGCCGCAAGCCGGCCATGGTATCTCCTGCCATTGCGATCAAAGCATACCTTCGTGATGTTGCGTTCACGGGCTTGTTCCGCCAAGGCCTTGCCCACCGCCTTGGCCGCTTCCGTGTTGCCGCCTGACCCATCCAGTTTCAAGCTCGAAGCGGACGCAAGCGTCTGGCCCGTGGTGTCATCAATGACCTGGGCGTAAATGTGCTTGAGCGACCGGCGCACCGTCAACCGCGGCCGTTCCGGAGTCCCCGCGAGGTGATTCCGGATGTGGCGCCGGCGGCGCTGCAACCGTGTACCCTTGTTCAATGTTCTTCTCGACATACGTGCCGTATCTCCAGGCGTGGCTTAGCACCCGGCTCGTGGGGAAGGCTTACTTACCGCCCGCCTTGCCCACCTTGCGCCGAAGCTGTTCTCCCTCGTAGTGGATTCCCTTACCCTTGTACGGTTCCGGCTTGCGCCAGGACCGCACATAGGCGGCCATCCTGCCTACCTTTTCCTTGTCTCGCCCGCTAACCTTGATGGTCTGCGTGCCCTCCACCGCAAAGGTGATTCCCTCGGGCGGCTCAATGCTAACGGGATGGCTGTAGCCCACCGTCAAATGCAAGGTGTTGCCCTGCATCGACGCGCGATACCCCACCCCGCTGATTTGCAGGGTTCGCTCGAAGCCTTGACTCACCCCTTGCACCATGTTGTTCACAAGCGAGCGGGTCAACCCATGATGCGCGCGGGAATCGCGGGAATCGTCGGGCCGCGTGACGCAGATAATGTCGCCCTCTTCAAGGGCCACGCTTACCTTGTCACTCAGGGTCCGTTCCAGCGTGCCCTTGGGGCCCGTCACCTTGAGATGACGCCCATTGAGTTCACACTTCACCCCGGCCGGTATGGGCACGGGCAATTTTCCTATTCGCGACACGATCCTTCTTCCTTCCATCCAAGACCCGGGGTCCGGGCGGGCGTTACCATGCCTCGCACAGGACCTCGCCGCCCACGCGGCTTTGGCGGGCCTGTTTGCCCGTCATCACACCACTCGACGTGCTCATGATGGCGATGCCGAGCCCATTGCACACGGGCTTGATTTCCGAACTCTTGACGCGCACCCGCAAACTGGGTTTGCTCACGCGCTGCAATCCTTTCAAGACGGGCTGTCCGCTTGGCGTGTATTTCAGCGTAATCTTGAGGATGTTTTGCTTGTTATCCTCGATCACCTCGTAATCGCCGATGTATCCCTCCTGTTTGAGGACTCGGCAGATATCTTCCTTGGTGCGGGACGCCGGCGCCTCCACGCTAGCGTGATTGGCGCGCAACGCGTTGCGAATCCGCGCCAGCATGTCGGCAATAGGGTCGCTCATGGCCATGTTCTATTCTCGCTCCCTCGTCCTACCAGCTCGATTTCGTCACGCCGGGCAGCTTGCCTTCCAGCGCGAGCTGCCGGAAGCACACTCGGCAGATGTGAAACTTACGTATATACGCGCGCGGACGGCCGCAAATGCGGCACCGATTGTATGCCCGCGCACTGAATTTTGGCGGCCGTTGCGCCCGAACTCTCAATGCCTTTCGTGCCACGATGGACCTCCTAGTTCCGGAAGGGCATGCCGAATTTGCGAAGCAATTCCCGGCTTTCGTCTGTATTCCGCGCGTTCTTCACCACAAACGTTACATTCATCCCGCGCACGCGGGTGACGTTGTTGATGTTTATCTCGGGGAAGATGGTCTGTTCCCGAAGACCCAGGGTGTAATTGCCCTGCTTGTCGAAGCCGTTCTTGGACACCCCGCGAAAGTCGCGTACACGCGGTATGGCGACATTCAACAGCCGGTCCATGAACTCGTACATCCGCTTGCCCCGCAAGGTCACCATGCATCCGATGTTGGCGCCTTCGCGAACCTTGAAGTTCGAGATGGACTTGCGCGCCTTACGGATGGCCGGCTTCTGCCCGGTGATCTGGGTCAATTCGGCTTGGGCGGATTCCATGTAGCGCGGGTCCTGAATCGCGTCCCCGACGCCCATGTTCACCACCACCTTGTCTATCTTCGGGACTTCCATGATGTTCGCGTACCCAAACTGTTCACGCAACTCGGGTATAATGGATTCCCGGTAGTATTCGTATAACCTCGCCGCCACCTTGGATTCCCTCTTAGTCGTTCAACGCCTCTCCGTTGATCTTAAAAACCCGCGTTCGCGTTCCATCGGCCAAACGCTTCATCACGATGCGCGAGGGCTGCTTCTCCGTCTCGCACCACGGCTTCACGTTGGACATGTGGATCGGGGCTTCCCGCTCCACGATCCCGCCCTGTTCCCGCCGCGAACTCGGTTTGGTGTGACGCTTCATCATGTTCACGCCTTCGACCACGAGCCGCTTGTCCGCGGGAAAAACCCGCAGCACACGGCCCCGCCGGCCTTTGTACTCTCCGCGGATGACCACCACGGTATCGCCTTTACGGATATTCATTGCTCACTCCTACAACACTTCCGGCGCCAGCGAGATGATCCGCATGAAGCCCCGGTCGCGCAACTCGCGCGGCACCGGCCCAAAGATACGCGTGCCACGGGGATCCTGGTTCTGGTTGATCAACACCGCCGCGTTGCTGTCAAACCGGATGATCGTGCCGTCCGGCCGCTGCGTATCGGATTTCGTGCGGACCACGACGGCCTTGACCACGTCGCCCTTTTTAACGCCCGAATGCGGCAACGCATCCTTCACGCTGGCCGTGATGATATCCCCAACGCGCGCATAACGCCGCTTGGTTCCTCCCATGACCTGGATGCACCGGATCCTGCGGGCGCCGGTGTTGTCCGCCACGGTGAGGTTCGAATAGATCTGAATCATGACTTGGCAATCCCTTGCACGGTCAGTCCGCGCGCTTGATGATTTCCACGAGGCGCCAGCGCTTGGTCTTGCTCAGCGGGCGCGTCTCCCGAATCCGGACCGTGTCCCCCACTTGACAGGACTCGTCCCTATCGTGGGCCTTGAATTTCTTGGTTCGCTTTCGCGGCTTCTTGTAGAGCGGGTGAGCCACCACGCCTTCCACGGCCACCGTGATCGTGTTCTGCATGCTCGTGCTGGTAACCAGCCCCACACGCTCCTTGCGTTGCCCTCGACCGTCGTCCATGGCTACTCGTTCCCCTCTTGCGCCGCCGTTTTGCGCTCCTCAATAACGGTGAGAATCCGCGCGATGTCCCGCCGCGCATTGCGTGCGGCGCGAACGTTCTCAACGGATCCCGTCGCCATTTGGAGCCGGAAGGCGATCAAATCGTCGCGCTTTTCCTTCAGCCGATCCTGCAACTCGTTATCGCTCAGATCTCTAATATCTCGGGCTTTCACCTCTACACTCCGTTCCCTGGCCGCGGCAATCAGGCGCGGCTCACAAACCGCGTGCCAATTGGCAGCTTCTGGCCAGCCAGCCGCATGGCTTCACGAGCCAACGGCGCCGGCACACCTTCCAATTCAAACATGATCCGGCCGGGCTTCACGACGGCGACCCATTCCTCGGGCGCGCCCTTGCCCTTACCCATACGGACTTCCGCGGGCTTCTTGGTGATCGGCTTATCCGGAAACACCCGAATCCAAATCTTGCCGCCACGCTTGACGTGACGCGTCATGGCGATACGCGCGGCCTCAATTTGCCGGGCGGTCACCCAGCCGTCTTCCATGCACTTCAGGCCGTATTGACCAAAATCAATACTCGCCCCGCCTTTGGTCATGCCTTTGCGGCGGCCCCGTTGTTGCTTGCGATACTTGACCCGTTTAGGCATCAACATGGTGCGCTACTCCTAATTCGTTGCGGCCGAACAGCGAGAACCTTACCGGTTGCCGCCGCGCCCGCCTCTGCCGCCGCCCCGGCCGCCGCGTTCGGGCCGGTCCGGACGTTCTCCACGGCCGCCGCCACTGCCCGGCCGCGCCTCGGCCATGCCACTAACCATTTCGCCGGGGTCCACGCTGCCGTGATAGATCCAACATTTCACGCCGATCGTCCCGTAGGTCGTGTAACTCGTGGCGAATCCATAATCCACGTTGGCCCGGAGGGTATGCAGCGGAACACTGCCTTCCCGGCTCTGCTCGACGCGGGCAATCTCCGCGCCGTTCAGACGCCCGGCCACCCGCAGCCGAACCCCTTCCGCGCCCATGCGCATGGTGTTCTGCACCGTCTTCTTCATTGCGCGGCGGAACGACACCCGGCGCTCCAACTGGCTCGCGATGCCTTCGGCCACGAGCTGCGCGTTCAATTCGGGGCTGATCACCTCGTGGATGTTGATGAGCAATTCCCGCCCGGTAAGCCGCTGCAACTCGAAGCGCAGTTTGTCGACCTCGGCGCCCCGCTGCCCAATCACCAGACCAGGCCGCGCGGTGTAGATGTGCACCTTCGCCTTGCGGCCGGCCCGTTCCACGTCGATCCGGGCGACACCCGTGTGATAAAGCCGTTTCTTGATGTAATCCCGCAGCTTCAGGTCTTCATGCAGCAGTTCGGGATAATCCCGGCCCGCATACCATTGCGATGACCAAGAGCGAATTACTCCCAGCCGGAAGCCCAGCGGATGTACTTTTTGACCCACGACTACTCTCCCTCTTTGTCGGCTATCACCAGGCGCACGTGACTCGTACGTTTGCGAATCATGCTTGGTCTCCCGCGCGAGGCTGGCCGCATGCGGCGCATGATCGGACCGCCGTCCACCGTCACATGGGTTACGATCATCTCATCCGTGTCAATACGGCTCTGACCATGCGCGGCGTCGTTTTCCGCGTTGGCCGCCGCCGAGTCGAGCAGCTTCTTCAACATGGGTCCGCCCTTCTTGACCGAAAACTCAAGTATTTCCCGGGCTTCTCCCACCGGTTTATTCCGGATGAGATCCGCAACAAGACGGGCCTTCCGCGGAGCAATCCGCAAAAATCGTCCTTGCGCCTTCGCCACCGCCATCGTCTCAATTCTCCCTTAACCGTTCACAGCCGGCCTTGCCGCGCCAGCTCGTATTCTTGCAACGTTTACCAGGGCGCCGCCGCAACACTCCCGCGGCATCCACCCGCCACGAGGGAATCAAACCCCACGCGTACTTCCTAGCGTTCCCCCGCACCACGCCGCCGCCATGGGCGATGCGCGCCGGGGGCCGTGCGCCATTAGCGCTTCTTGTCGCCCGCATGCCCCCGGAAGGTCCGGGTCGGCGAGAACTCGCCAAGCTTATGGCCTACCATATTCTCAGATATGAACACGGGCAAGAACTTGTGGCCATTATGCACGGCGATGGTGAGACCCACCATCTCCGGCGTTATCGTCGACCGCCGCGACCATGTACGGATGACCCGCTTATCGCCCGAGGCTCGATGAGCCTGGACTTTATCCATGAGATGGTCATCAACAAATGGTCCTTTTCGTATTGAGCGTGGCACCGTTCAACCTCCAGCGAGTTTCCGTTCTACCTCTTCTTCTGGCGGCGCCGGACGATATACATGTCCGAGCGATTGTTCTTCTTACGCGTCTTGTAACCCTTTGTGGGCATACCCCACGGCGTACAGGGATTGCGGCCGCCCGAGGTGCGGCCTTCGCCGCCGCCGTGCGGATGGTCCACCGGGTTCATCACCACGCCCCGAACTTTCGGGCGGCGGCCACGCCACCGGTTGCGGCCGGCCTTGCCCACGTTCACGTTCTCGTGGTCCGCGTTCCCTACTTGCCCGATGGTGGCGCGGCAGTTCAAAAGCACCCGGCGCATCTCGCCCGAGGGCAAGCGCAACGTGCAGAACCGGCCTTCCTTCGCCAACAGTTGGCAGCCATTGCCCGCGGCGCGGGCCAACTGGCCGCCCCGGCCGGGCGTCAGCTCCACGTTATGGACTTGCGTCCCGAGGGGGATCCGCCACAGCGGCAGTGTGTTGCCGGGCTCGAACTCAACCTCGGTCCCACTCTCCACCGTCATGCCGGGCTCCAGACCCAGGGGAGCCACGATATAACGCTTATCGCCATCCGCGTAGGAAATCAGCGCAATGCGCGCGGAACGGTTCGGGTCATACTCAACCGAAACCACTTTTCCGGGCACGCCATCCTTATTCCGGCGAAAATCTATCTCGCGGTACCGGCGCTTGTGGCCTCCGCCCCGGCGGCGCATCGTGATGCGGCCATAGCTGTTGCGGCCCGCCTTTTGGATACGGGGGCGGAGCAGCCGTTTCTCGGGCTTCTTCTTGGTCAAACCGGAATAGTCGCTGACGGTCATCACGCGGCGCGACGGGGTAACCGGTTTGTAACTCTTGATCGCCATTAGGGCTCAGCTCCCTTACATCAGTTCGATGCTGTCATCGGGGTGCAGTTTCACGACAGCTTTCTTCCAACTCGGCCTGCGTCCCGAACGGCCCCGGACCCGCCGGCCCATCTTACCCAGATAATTCATGGTGTTCACCGACATCACGCGGACATCGTACATCTCTTCAATGGCGTCGCGAATCTGGTTCTTGTTCGCGCGCGGGTCCACGCGGAAAACGTAGTGCCCCTTCGACTCGGTTTGAATCGTGGATTCCTCGGTGATCACCGGGTTCTTGATGACGTAATACGGATTCTGTTTCATGCCAGCCGCTCCTGTAGCGCATCCACCGCGTCCTTCGCCACCACCACGCGAGCCGCGTTCAGTATATCGAGCGCATTCAAGTCAGTGGCTGTCTGCACATGCACCCGCGGCAGATTGCGCGCCGACAGTATCACAGCGCTCTCGGGAGCCGCCGTCACATACAAGGTGCGTTTCCCGTTCGGGGACAGTTGCTCATTCAATTTCGCCATGGACTTGGTCTTAGGCTCGGAATAGCCCAGCGACTCCAACACGACGAGCTGGTCCTGGCGCACCCGCTCGCTCAGCGCGCAGCACAAGGCCTTGCGTTTGGCCTTCACCGGGACCTGCTGGCGGTAGCTACGCTTATGCGGCCCGAACACCACGCCGCCGCCCCGCATTTGCGGTTCGCGCGTGCTGCCGTGGCGGGCGTTGCCCGTGCCTTTTTGCCGGTAGGGCTTGCGGCCGCCGCCCCGCACCTCCTTACGCGTCTTCGTCTCGGCGTTGCCCTGCCGTTGCGCGTTACGCAGCGCCAGCACCACCTCGCGAAGAAGCTGGGGATTGGGCTCAACTCCGAAAACGGCATCCGGAAGCTCGGCCGCGCCGACTTCGGACCCCTCCATACTGTACAATTTTGCCGAGGCCATGGTTGTCATGATCCTTTCACGCTCTTGCGTACTTCCACGAAGCCGCCATTCGCCCCTGGGATGGCGCCCCGCACGGCGATCACGTTCTTCTCCGCGTCCACGTACACGACCTCCAGGTTCTGCGTGGTAACGCGTTTGTTGCCCATGCGTCCCGGCAACTTCATATTCTTGAACACCCGCGACGGATCGGCCGCCTGCCCAACGGAACCCGGCTCCCTGTGGTGATTCGAGCCGTGAGACGCGGGACCGCCCTTGAACCCGTGCCGCTTAATCACGCCAGCGAAGCCCCGTCCCTTGGTGAACCCAGCCACATCGACGCGGTCGCCGGCCTCGAACATGTCCACAGTCACCTTGTCGCCCGTGTTCAGCTCGGAATCCGGTTCAACCGGGAACTCGCGCAGCACGCGCGCTGGCGCCGCATCCGCCTTGGCGTAATGTCCCTGCA
Organism: Candidatus Hydrogenedentota bacterium; assembly: GCA_003552765.1. Taxonomy (GTDB): domain Bacteria; phylum Hydrogenedentota; class Hydrogenedentia; order Hydrogenedentales; family SLHB01; genus SKRY01. The sequence goes on from PUOI01000094.1 coordinate 13,776, forward strand.
TGGGCTTGGTCACGCGCTTGAGCTTCTTCTCGCCGAACCCAAGCTGCACCGCCTCGTACCCATCCGTTTCGCTGTTCTTCCGCTGGACCACGGGGCAGGGGCCTGCCTCCACCAGCGTGACCGGAATCATCCGGCCCTTCTCGCCGAAGATGCGGGTCATGCCCACTTTCTTGCCCAACAGTGCCTTAACCATGCTCGTTGTCTTCCTTCGGCGCCCGGCGTTGTCGCGCGCCGCGGCCCGTATTCATTCATTCGCCTTCCGAACGCGGCGGGGAAATCTACCCCGGCCAACGCGGCAAGGCTATTGCTTAATTTCCACATCCACACCCGCCGGCAAGTCCAACTTCATCAACTCATCGACGGTCTGCGCCGTGGGACTGAGAATGTCCAACAAACGCTTGTGGGTACGCATCTCGAACTGTTCCCGCGACTTCTTGTTCACGTGCGGAGAACGGTTCACCGTTATCTTGTTGATTGCGGTCGGCAGGGGTATCGGGCCGTTAATGCCCGCCCCCGTGCGTTGCGCCGCCGTCACAATCTCCTGGGTCGACTGATCCAGAAGCCGGTGGTCGTAAGCGCGCAATTTAATCCGTATCTTTTGGTTCGCTGCCATGCTGCTTGCGTCTCCGTACGTGGCGAGCCGGGGTTACCGCGGCGTGCGCCCGCTTACTCGATAATCTTGGTCACCACACCCGCGCCCACGGTCCGGCCGCCTTCGCGGATGGCGAAGCGCAGGTTCTCGTCCATGGCGATGGAGGTGATCAATTCGCCCG
>PUOI01000021.1 GCA_003552765.1 Candidatus Hydrogenedentota bacterium
ATTCCGCCGGCGCGGGCGCGCCAAAGTCCGGCCACGGCCACGTCGTGTTGGCGGGGTAATCGTCAGGCTCGGGATCGGGATAGGGTGTGGCTTCCTCCTCCGGCACACTCCCCCCGCGGACATGCACATTGGGCTCATGCGTGTCGTGATCGGTAATGGCGAGGATGGTGAAGCCGGCGTCGTGATACGCCTGAACCCCCTCCTGGAGTGGGTGATGCCCGTCGCTTTGTAGCGTGTGCGTGTGCAGCGCCGCTTTGTGATGTTCAAAGGTTTCCCAGTCAACATCCGCATACGGATTCAGCACCAGTTCCGGTGCGCCGTTTTCCCCGGCTTGCGCCCAGACAGCGCCCGTGAGTGCGAACAGGGCGGCGGCCAACGCGATTGCGACCCCTCGTGCAGTGCTTGTCATGGTGGAAACTCCTTTTCTGTGATGTGATGCCCGTTTGAGCCGTTTTCAAAGGTAAACGCATTGTAGTGTAGTAAGACCTAGCGTTCAAACGGTATGTTTTGGCCGGAATCGCGGGATAGTGTTTTCGGAGCCTAGCCCGGCGGGTTTGAATTACGCCCCTGTCCGGGGGGTATAGTGAGGCGTGATCTTGTCGGCGTCAGGCCGGCCGAACGTGAAGGACAATGCAGTCGGATGAAGGAGAATGCGGAATGAATGGGTTTGCTTTGACGATGCCTCGAGTGCTCGTGGTTTTGGGGTGCGCGTTGTTGTTCGGGGGGATATGCCTTGCGCCAACCGCCGTTGTGCACGCGGAATCCCCGGTGCTGTTCGAGAGCTTTGACGCCGATGACCCCGAGGACCTGCACGAGCGGCTGGAGAACCACGGACTTCTGAGCATAGCCGAAGGTGACGGTGTTGATGGGTCCAACGGGCTCATGGCGGACTATGTGGGCTACGATCGCGGCAGCGAGCGCATCGTCGTGAGGCATTCATTGGATCGGCAGATGTCCGAGGCGACGCTGAGCTACGACGTGAAATTCCCGGAGGCGTTCCAGTTCGTGCGGGGCGGCAAGCTTCATGGCCTTGGCCCGGAGAGTCCGGTGACCGGCGGCCACGATAGGGAGCCGCATCGCTGGAGCGCGCGGATTATGTTTAGCGGGGACGATAGCGTCCGGACGTACGTCTACGACCAGACCGAGGACGTCACCTACGGCGTAGGCCAAAGTCCGGACAACGGCTTCACCTTCTCGCGCGAGCAGTACCACGCCGTGTCCATGCACATGCGGCTGAACGATCCCGAGGAATCCAACGGCTTCGTCAACATCTATGTAGATGGCGAACGCGTCGTCACTCACGACGGCCTGCGCATCCGGGGAACCGGCGGAGAGAACACGTTGATAGAGAACTTCCTCTTCTCGACCTTCCACGGCGGAAGCAGCCCGTCCTGGGCGCCGGTGGACGAAGATGGCGAATACACGACCGTGTACGCCTACTTCAACAACTTCGCCGTGCATGAAGGCGAGGTGATCCGGGAAGCGCCGTTGAGCCAAGAGCAAGCCCGGGAGAAGATGGAGGCAATTCGATAGTAAACTGGGGGCTGTTCGCGTTCGTTCCGGAGGGGTTCAACTATCATGACGATGAAGCCGGTGACAATTCCTGCGCTCTTGGTCTGTGTGTTCGCGTTTCAGTTTATCGCTGGGGGCGCCTCTCTTCCGGGTACGGAGCCGTTTGAGGGCGACCCCTCGCCGGAAGCGCTGGCGGACCGCGTCCTTGACGATTGGCGCGCGTTCTTTCTTCGCGAGACGGAGGCCACGCGCGAAAAGCGGGAAGGACGTTGGCGGGAAGGGCTCGCCTCGGACCGCGCCGGGTGGGTGCGAGAGAAGCGGGAACGCCTCGCAAGAATCCTAGGCGCCGGGGAAGACGAGCGTTTACCCATCGACAGCTTGGCGTACGTGGAAACCACCGCCGAGCCGGCCCTCATCGAGACCAACGAAGCGTTCGAGGTCAAGCGGGTGCGGTGGAGCGTGTTCGAGGGCGTCGAGGGCGAAGGACTGCTCCTTGAACCCGGAACGCCCCGCGCTCAACTCGTTCTCCTCCCCGATGCGGACCAGACGCCAGAGGAAGCGGCGGGGCTCGACGGAACGGGGCGCGAGACCGCCGCGCGCAAGCTGGCGGCCGCGGGATGCCGCGTGGTGATACCGGTTCTCCTAAACCGCAACGATACATGGTCGGGCAGCGCCGAATTGGATCGCTGGACCAATCAGCCTCACCGCGAGTGGATTTACCGGCAAGCGTTTCAAGCGGGCCGGCACATCATCGGCTATGAGATAGAGAAAGCGCTGGCCCTTGTGGATTGGTTTGAGATCGAGGGCCACGGGCCGGTGGGCGTGCTTGGCTACGGCGAGGGCGGGTTGCTCGCGCTGTACGCCGCCGCCTTGGACGAACGGATTGACGCCGGTCTCGTGAGCGGGTACTTCGGGCCGCGCGAAGGGCTGTGGCAAGAACCCATCTATCGCAACGTCTGGCAATTGCTCGAAGACTTCGGCGATGCTGAGATCGCCAGCCTCGTTGCTCCCCGCACGCTGATTGTGGAGCATAGCGAGGCGCCCGATGTCACGGGTCCGCCCGAGGCGCGGGACGGACGGCGCGGAGCAGCTCCCGGACGCATACAGACGCCTTCCCTTGACGAGGTCACGGCGGAATTCGAGCGGGCGCGCGATTTAGCGGACCCCGGCCAGGCGCTGCGCCTGATTCACGGAGACGATAACGGAACCGTCGAACGCTGGTCCGATATGGCCCTGGGCGCGTTCCTTGAAGCGCTGGGCCTCGAAGCGGACGTCCCTTCCGCTCCAGCCGCCGATATCACGGAAGCTCCTGATGCCGGGAAACGGCAGCGGCGCATGGTTCGACAGCTTGAACGCCACACGCAGCGGCTCATCCGCGAAAGCGAATCGGAACGCGGCCGCGCCTTCTGGGAACCGCTCAAAGCCAAGGCCGACGGGCTTGATTCCGAAGAGATTCGGGAACAATGGCGCGACTGGACCCAACCTTACCGCGGCGAGTTATGGGACGACGTGATCGGACGCCTTCCGGCGCCTGAGCCCCCGTTTTCCGCGCGAACGAAAGTGATTCGGGAAGAGGTGGATTGGACCGCGTATCTAGCCGTGTTCGAGCCCTGGGAAGAGGTCACCGCATGGGGCTACCTTCTCGTTCCCACGGAGATCAATGAAGGGGAGCAACGGGCGGCGGTTGTGTGCCAGCACGGCCTCGGCAGTACACCCGACTCATGGATAGATCCCGATAGAAACGCGTATGCCGCTCAGGGAGTGCGGCTC
>PUOI01000459.1 GCA_003552765.1 Candidatus Hydrogenedentota bacterium
CAGTCGACTTCTTCCCGGGGCGGCTCGGGCTCGGGATCGCGCCAATCGTGGGTCATGTACGCGTCGTCCCATGGCGCGATATGCGCGTAGGCGGTATGCACATCGCCAAGCCGGCCGGTGCGCGCCATTTCCATGCAGAATATGTGATGCGCCTCGCTCAGGCGCTGGGTGCAGGTCTGATAGACGCGATCGTAGCGTCGTGCAGCTTTCACCACCTGTTGTCCCTCGGCGACCGTCATGGAGGAGGGCTTTTCGCTGAACACGTCCTTGCCTGCCCGCATGGCCATGATGGAAGCCGGGCCGTGCCAGCGATCGCCCGTGGCGATCAACACGGCGTCGATGTCACTCCGCTCCTCCAAGAACTCGCGGATATCCATATAGGTGGCGCAGTCATTGTCGCCGTAACGCTGATCCACCTCTTCCTTGACGGCGTCCCGCCGCTGTTTCCGCACGTCGCAGACCGCAACCATGCGGACATCGTCCTCCTCCATCATCCATCGCATGACGTGCGCGCCGCGGCCCCCGATGCCGATGCCGCCTAGCAGAATGCGATCGCTGGGCGGAACCGCGCCGGCCCGCCCCACCACTGAAGCAGGAACGATCGATGGTCCCACCGCCACAGCCACACTCGCGGCCGCCGCAGACTTGAGAAAACCTCGCCGGCTTACCTTATCTCGTTGCATCTTCTTCCTCTCCTTAAACAGTTGGGCCAATTCTTGCCCCGCTAACGCTCGCGCGTTCCATACCTTGACGCACAATGTTTCCCGAAAAACGTTGCACGTCTCGGAGGTGAACTTGAGTGCTCCCATTGTGAACCTCTATAGAAGAGAAAAGCAAGCCCATTACAGGCGTTCAATCCCGCATGGGGGCCTATGCTACATGTCAGAGCACCCCGGCGCGCTAGCGCCACCTCAGTCCAACAGGATGGATTTATCGCGACATCATTCCAGGCCAAGACGCATCGAATCTCGATTAACCGCGGTTTGAGCGCTGGTGAAACCCCGGTGGAAGAGCCCCAATCGCCGGATAGGCATTCGCAAGAACCGTATCGTCGCCTTCTGCGCGGCCCATAAATGCCGGCGAGACGCCGGCGGTACGTCCTCACCCATTCGGTAAGGAGAACTTTCTCTTTCCGGCCCTGACAATGCGGACAGCAAGATGGATCGGGCTGACTTATGCGGCGATTGGTGGAAGAAGCAGGCCATGGACGCTTGGGATAACGCAATGCTATGATAAAGTCATACTTCGGCGGCAATGCCCGCCCTTCAACGTCATCACACTGCTGCAAGGAAGACTCAAGGCCATGAAAGACTCCATCCCCCGCTCCCCCACTGCCGCGGACCTGAAGCCGGTGCTTGAACGGGCCAAGGCCTTTCACAAGCAAGAACCATGGCGGCATATCCCGAGCGATGACCTCTTCGCCATCGAGGATCCCGTCACCGGCAAGCGCCTGTATTGCTCGGTATTCGGCAATCTCGACGAGATGTACGCCTTGAATGTGTACCCTGGCGAGGCGGGCTTGGCGTCGTTCGCCGCCTTTCTCTCCATGCAGGAAATCTCATTGCTGGCCGGACACCATTATCTGGCGCAACAGGACCTTATCCAACTCGAATACACGGACCGGGAAAACCTTACTTCGGAGGAATGGAAATCCATCAAGGAAACCGGCGTCGCGTTTCGGGGCCGGCGAGCCTGGCCTCAAATGACACGCTACAGACCCGGCTATGCTCCCGGTCCACTAAACCCCGCGGATCTTCGGCTCCTTCACCTTGCGCTAGAGAAAGTCGGAGAGATCGCCGGCCAGGTGGGCGAGGGAGTCTTGGACTTGAGGCCAGTCATGGACGAGGACGGCATCACCATTTTTGTGCGGACGCCCAAAAAAACGAAAGACGGAACGCTAACCTGGCGGGATGAGTGGGACACCGTACCCCTTGTGCTTCCTGGCGAGGAATACGACGGGGAGGCGCTCCCCTATGACGAATTGCGCCTCGGCCGCATCAAGCGGGCGGGGTATCCCCGTCACAACGCCCCCTGGGAAGTACACACTGGGTATCTCATGCTGCCCCTGGAGCCTGAATCCGATGCGGAAGAGTGCGAACTCCCCACCCTGCCGCATATCCAAGCTATCATGGAAGAGGAAAAGGGGTTCGCGCTATACATGTTCATCACTGCCGCCCAGGGAGCGCGCGAAACCCTAGCAGAGGCGTTTCTGGATGCGATTGAGGAGATGGAGGCCATACCTCAGACCGTCCACGTGCTCACGCCGGAAGCAGAGACGGCCATGACCAGCATCTGCGATGCCCTTGAGATAGACGTGATCGCCGCCGAAACCCTTCCTCTTATCGAGAAGCTAATCCGTGGATTCATGGAAGACTTCGCGATGAAATCCTAGCCGACCCTGTCTTCGCTAGAACTTGTGCTCTTCGCCGCGCATGATGCGTTGGATGTTGGTGCGGTGGCGAATGATGACCACCGCAACCATGAGAAGGACCACGCCGCGGATGACGGGATCGTGTTCGAGGTGCGTCAGCGGATCGCGCTCCAGAATCAGAACGAGCGCGCCGATGACGGCGGCCGCGGTTATGCTCCCCGCGCTTACCATTCGGCTGAGGCCCGCCACCGTCGCGAACACCGCGATGCCCGTGATGGTTGAAACGGGAATCAACGCAAGCAACACGCCCGCGCTCGTCGCCACGCCCTTGCCGCCATGGAACCGGAGGAAGACGGACCAGGTGTGCCCGGCGATGGCGGCCGCGCCGCAAGCCAAGGGCGCGTGCGCCCACGTACTCAAGGCGCCCAGGACCAACACGGCGATCGCGCCTTTGAGGACATCCCCGGCCAAAGCCAGCGCGCCGAACTTCTTCCCCAGCACGCGCAACGTGTTGGTGGCGCCGATGTTTTGGCTTCCGTGTTCGCGAATGTCGATGCCGCGCCACGCCTTGCCCATCCACAGGCCGGTGGGGATGGAGCCCAAGACGTAGGATACGAGAATGGCCGCCGCGGTCACGAACACTTCAGAGGCGTCCATCATGGTTTGGGCTCTCCTTCGCGAAGTTCAATCCGAATGGGGACTCCCGCGAAGTTGTAGCGTTGCCGGAGCTGGTTTTCGATGAACCGCAGGTAACTGAAGTGGAACAGCTTCTTCTGATTGACGAAGAACACGAAGACCGTGGGCTTCACGCTGGCTTGGGTCGCGTAACGAATCTTCGCCTGTTGCCTGTCATACATCGCCGCGCTGGGCGCTTTCCGCCGCAGATCTTGCACGAGCCGGTTCAATTCGCCCGTGCTCACGCGGAATTCCGAGGCTTCCGCCACGCGGTCCACGTACTCAAACGTGGTGAACAAGCGCTGCCGCGTGAGGTTGGAGACGGTGAGGGAAGGAACGTCCTTAAGGTAAGGCGCCTTGTACCCCAACTCTTCTTTTAGCTCCTTGAAACGCGTTTCCTTGTCGTCGACGAGATCCCACTTCGTCCACACGAGAATGTGCGCACGGCCTTGTTCCTGTATGTAGCCGAGAATGCGCTTGTCCTGCTCGGTGATCCCTTCGGTGGCGTCCATCATCAGCAGGCAGACATCGGCCCGGCGCACCGCCCGCAGGGATCGGCTGACGCTGAACCGTTCGACGTCTTCGTGAATGCCCGCCTTACGCCGTAGGCCCGCCGTGTCGATAAGTAGGTAATCCTTGCCCTTCCAATGGAACTCCACGTCGATGGCGTCACGGGTGGTGCCGGGAACCTCGGTGACGATGGTGCGTTCTTCGTTCAGAATGGCGTTGATGAAGCTGGACTTGCCCGTGTTAGGCTTACCCACGATGGCGACGCGGGTCCGGCCGGGAAGCTCGTGCTCTTCAGATTCGTCAACTGGCGTTGGCGGGGCCTTGGGCAAATGCGCCAGCACGGCGTCCATCAAGTCCCCAATGCCAATCCCATGGGTGGAGGATACGGGATAGGGCTCGCCCAGTCCGAGGCTGTAGAACTCGACGGCGTGCATTTCCAGATTGGGGTTGTCGAGCTTATTGGCCGCCAGCACCACGGGCTTGCCCAGGCGCAGGAGGTAATCGCGGACTTCCTCGTCGGTCCGCGTGATTTCGCCTTGGGCATCCACCACGAATAGGATGACATCGGCCTCCTCCAACGCCGCCTGGACTTGCTCCTGTATCTTCCGGGTGATGGGATCCACGGGGTCGTCCACCACACCGCCCGTGTCTACCAGAGCAAACCGGCGATCCTCCCAAACCGCCTCGCCATACGTGCGATCGCGGGTAATCCCCTCCTCCCCATGCACGATGGCGCGTTGCTTGCCAATCAAGCGGTTGAACAATGTGGATTTGCCCACGTTGGGCCGTCCACACACGGCGACAAGGGGCAGCTTCTTCTTTCGAGCAGTCACGGTTTTGAATGGTTCCCAACTAAGTCAAAATCAACACACGGCACGCGGAAGGACCGGACAGCCCAGAGTATACGCTGAACCCAGGGCGGCAGTCACGCTTTAAACGGGTACGATTACCTCAAGAGCCCCTCACGGCCTCCGGATGTCCCACTCGGGCGGCCCGTGCAATAGATATTCGGGCAAACGCTGATTACGCGGGATGATCCGCACGCGGAAGCGTTCCTCTTCCACCATCGTCAGCGTCACCGTGGCCTCCGGGTATTCGGAGGTATCCCGCTCCAGGCTCCAGCCGTACGGCCATGGAACAACGTCAATAGGACGTTTGCCCCGGATCTCCAGCAGCGCGTAGTGCGGCGCCCACTCCAAGACCTCGATGTCCATGACGCCGGGGCGCTTGTAGTGAAGCGGAAACAGAGCCACATGTGGAACTTGTTGGCTGAAGGGCGTGTCATGGGACAAGGCTTCGGACAACATCATGGGCGCGCCAAGGTGGTACTGGAAATCGGGGGCTAGGGCGAAGGGCGTGTCCGGTCGGGCCTCTTCATGGGCTTGCGCCGCCGCCTGTACCTCCTGGACGGCTTGACCCGCATGATGCCACGCAAGATTCACGCGAATCTGAAGCACAAAGAACGTGATGGCCAGCACCGTCGTGGCCCAGACGACGACGGACCGCCATTTGGGGTGATCCATGATGCGATGGCACAGCGCCACAAAGGCGAGACAGAACAAAGCGCTCTCCAAAAGGAGTTGTCCCCCGCCCGTCATATGCACGGGATCCACTTCGGGACCGCCATGATAGAGGCGCAGCCCCACCATTCCCAGAAGCCCAAACAAGATAGCGGGCCGCCGGGCCTTGCGGTATATCAACGCCACGCACACCAACACAGCGCCGCCCGCGGTCCAACTTAGCGCGGGAACCTCGTGCAGCGTGCGGGCGGTTTCCGGGAGAAAGCCGATGGGATAGAACACGAAATACAGCGGCGTGAACATGACGCCCAAGTCATAGGGTTGATCGGCCAAGGCCCGGAAATGCGTGGCCGCGGCCAGGATCGTGATGAGGGCAAACGGGATCAAGCGAATCGGCGCACGGTCTTCCCGCGGCACAATAAGCCATTCGTACAAGGCGATGACCAGCACGAGGGCCAGGTTAGCCTTGAACGGCGCCACCGCGATGAAGAACGCCATGACGCTTATGGCGATCCGTCTGCGGGCGGGAAAGCGGATGTGGGCCGCATAGAACGCGAGGCTCATCAGCGCGAAGAACGCCGGCAGCAAATCCACCATGCCGGAGATGTTAAGCACGGCCTCGGTATGAACCGGATTGGCCATGAACAGCGTGGCCGCGAGAACGCCCAGCCAAATGGGCCCTCGCACGGTAAGATTCACGAAACCGTACGTGGCGAGCATGCACCCATAGAGCAGGAACAGATTGATTAGGATGTATCCCATGGTCCACGCGCCAAATAGGTCCATCTGCCACGCAAAGACGGGCGCGACAACGCGCGGCATGGTCCCGGCGAGGTCCGCCATCGCGGCGTAATCCCGGCCAAGCGGATACACCCACAATCCCCATGCAAACACGAGGAGCAGATACACCAGCATGCTGACGGCGTCGTATCCCACCTTGTAGGTGCGCCTCAGCCGCACGAGGATGGGTTCCCGGGTGTTTTCGGCAAGGTTGTTCTCGGAAAGCGTGTTCATGGAGGCAGAGTCTACCGGCGGCGCGCTCAAAGTTCAATCGGGCTGACTTTGCGGCTTGTGACTCCACTCCGCTACAATACTGCTGGAACGAGCCACCGCCGGGAACAGTCCCCAATCCGGCGAGTTTTGCAGTCACACGCTTCCGATTGGAATGACCCCCATGAGAGATTACAGCGAACTACGCGAGATTTATCGGCTAACCAAAATCATACGCACGCCCACGTATGGCATCGTGAGCGGTTACCACACGTTGCCCTACATCTGCCTGGGCGTGGGCATCGAATCCGACCATCAAACCACGGAGGTTCGGGGCACGATTCATGTCTCCCCCCGGTTTATTGTGAAGCCGGCGCATTACGAGCCGAGTTACGGCGACATTTTTGGAGAGGATAATGTGGACGCGGCGCTCATGGGGCGGGTCTTCGGGTTCATGGGGTTCCGGAACAAACCCGTGGAATGCAAGTCCGACGAGATCGAAGTCCGCCATGTCGACAGCGACCTCGACCGGCGCTTGAACGAGGTGCTTGATGAGCGGGAGCGCCGGGAAGACATCACCACGGGCGTCATCGTAACGCCAGACAGCCGCTATTACCCCATCTCGGTGGAGCGTTTCATATCGACTATTCTGGAAGACGAATTCAACGTCTAACGCGAAAGGACCGCGATTATGAAGAGCGCCTACGAAAAGGCAATGGAGAAGCTTGAAGAAGAATCGGGCCCCCTCAAGAAGCTGACCGATGAACAACGCGAACAGATCGCGGCCATCGAGAGCAAGTACGACGCCCAAGCCGCGGAAACGCGCCTCAATTATGAGCAGCGAATTGCCTCGGCTGACCCAGGCGAAGCGGAACGGCTCACGGCGGATTTGCAGGACGAGCTGGCCAAGATTGAAGAGCTGCGGGAGCAGAAGCGCCAAGCCATCTGGGACGAGGCCGAGGGCTAATCCAGCAGCACGGCAAATACAGCGGAGGGATGACGGTTTGCGGGATGCGGGAGTAAAGGCGGGAACCCTATGAGACTGCGAGCCATAATGCGGGGGTGGCGGGGTTTCGTGTTGGCGGGCGCGCTGTTCGTCCTGCTTGTGTCGGGCGACGCCTGGCTCAAGGCGGGAACCCATATGGGATTCAAACCGCCCGAAGCGCAATGGGTGCTGGAGTCGCGCGATTTTCCCGCTTTTTGGGCGGCTGTCGAGCGCGGCCCCGTGTTTGACGCCCTCCGGCAGGAGCTGTCCCAACCGCTGCATAGGTTTGATCTCATCGCCTATGAGGCCACCGGCATGCGGCTAACGCCGTACCGCTGGGAGGCCTGGCTTGGTTCATCCGCTTTGATAGCGTATGCGGATGACCATGCGGGGATATCGCTCCGGCCAGGCCTATTGCTTCGCGTAGCCTCGGCGTTTCACCGCGTGTTCCCTGGAACCGAGGCCAACGAAGACATCCACGCCTATCGCGATTTCTATTACGCGTGGCGGGACGGGTATCTCATTGCCTCCCCCTCACTTGACTACGTCCAAGACGCGCTTGAAACCTCGCCGGTTCGTCTCCCTCCCCGCCAAGAGACGCCCCATCTTGTCTGGCGCACGGAGTCTGGGTCACATCCGTTCCATTTCGGTATCGCCGCGCGAGGCAACCTGCCGCTTGAGGGGTGGGTCCAAGCAGAAATCGAATCACGGGATCGGCCGCTGGAACAGCATTACGGAGCCGCTATCGAGCCCATGGCGGTTCTTACGGCAACGCGCTGGGACGATCTCGCCACGTTTCTCCGCGCCTTTGCGCCAAACCTTGAAGAACGCCCATCGGCGGCCCCTTTGCGGCGCGCCCTGGAGGATACCGTAAGCCAATGGCGCTTGGGCGAGCTGGAGGAGGGTTGGGACGAAACTCTGGGACAAACCACGTTCGTCCTTTCGGACATCGAGCGATACGGGTTGATTCCGATGCCGCACGCGGCCTTCATTGGGGAGGAATACCACAGGCGGGCGCTCGCTCATCCCCTTGAGCCGCTGTTCGCCAGCGGCTTCACCTCCATCCCCTATCAATGGGGGCCGGCAGAGGGCGCGATGTATCCGTTGTGGGGGGCCGCCTTGAGCCCCTGTCTCGCGCGTTCCGGCCCGTACTGGCTGGCGGCCACTCGTGAACGGCTCATATCCGATCTCGTGGAGCACGTATCCGGCGATTCGTATACGGAGGCGGACCTGGAGCTTCGGCTCAACTGGGAACCGGCGGGCAATGCATTAACCGATTTCTTGCCGGAATGGGGTAGCTACGGCTTGATCCCCGGCGCGGATGAGGGAGATGTGCAACGCGACTATCTCCCCTATGCCAACGCGCTCGCGAGATTGGGCGGCTTACGGATTACCGGCCGCATGCACGACGGCCGGCTCCAGCTTCAGGGGCAGTTGATTGGAGAACCAGGCATGGCGGAACCGCAAGAGGACAACCCCGATTCATGAGCGCCCTAGGTTATCTAACAACCCGCGCGAGGCGAGGCCAATACGCTAACATCCCCCTTAATCCCCCTTCGAAGGGGAAATTCTGCCCCGCACAACAGGCATATCGACGGAAACGCGATCTGCCTGCAAGTGAGCGAGCCCATTCCCCCTTGGAAGGGGGTGGCCCGAAGGGCCGGGGGATGTCAAGGACAGAGGAGGCCGTCAGCTATCTACATTCCCCCAGCCCCCATCAAAAGGGGCAGCGTATGACCGCTTTCCAGTCGTTACATGTGCCGGCAAGATGCCGGCGGTACGGCTTATTCCCCCTTCGAAGGGGGATTAAGGGGGATGTTGCTCCCGAGATCAGCCTTCATATCCCGCGATCAAGAAGGATCTCAGGGATACCAGGCATCTTTTTGCTGGTCCTCCTCCCGCTGATGCTCTTTGCTGGACTGTGTTACAACGCCGCCGCAGACGAAGAGCCGCATCCCTTTGGCGCGGTCCTAACGTCCCCCGATGCCCGCGCTGAATTCGATGCACAAGGCCGGCTGCTGACTCTCCGCTGGCCAGGCCAAGGCGCTCCCTCCCACCTTGGCGGCGGCCCCATCGAAGAGGGCGAGTCCCCTGCAGGGATCGGCGCGTTTTGGAGCATCCGCCTCAACGGCGAAGAGTTTGCCTTGCCCGGCGCCAATGGGGACGTTGCGTTTCGTTGGGAAGAAGACGAACCCGGCGTTCTACGCATGGAACGCGAGATTGCCGGTACGGTCTTGACCGAGACCGCTTTTCTGCATCCCGAACTGCCCGTTCTAGTGAGCACCGCCGAAGCGCCGGGCGAGCATGTGGCCTGGTACGGCGCGCTGCAACCCGTGGCAAACCCGTTGCCGGAGATGGCGTTTCTGGACAATCTCTGGCGCCGTCCGGCGGGGTTCGCGCTGGTCACGCCGGATGATGGCGCGCGATGGCTGAGTGTCCGTCCTCAGCGGGCGGGCGCACGCCGTCAAAGCGACCTCGCATTCCTTAAGAGGCAGCCCCTCGCAGAAGCGGCGTGGGAAGACCTTGGGCGGGGAACCTGGCTGACCCTGGCCGCGGATCCGCCGCCAACGGAATATCAGGCCGGTAACTTGGGCGAGGATGATTGCGCGCTTGCGGCGTTTCACGAGGAGACCCTCAACAATACCCCCTTGGCGCACGGGGAGCATGAGAACCTTGCGTTGCGTTTCCCGGACGCCGAGCAGGATGCGTACACGATCATGCTTGCCTTTGGCGAAACGCGCCGGGAGGCGGAAGAAGCCTTGGAAACCGCCTTGGAGCGAGGCGCGGCCCAACTCCGTGAGGAAACAGCCGCGCATTGGGAAGGCGCTCACCAAGAGATAGCGGAGTTTGAGAGCTTGCGCGAGCCATGGCGGGACTTCGGGTATGCGATGCGAATGGCGTTGGAACAGAGCATGGGGAGCAGCGGCCTCTTGCGGAGGCCGTATCCCGGCCCTTCACCGCCGGTTATTCGCCCGCGCGAGACCCCCTGGTTCGTCATCGGACTCCACCAGGCCGGTTTGGGTCACCGCGCAGAGGCTCATCTGCGGTTCCTGAGTCAACAGGTCCGCGAGGAAGACGATCCCACGGCCCCGCGAGGCTCCTTACCGTATGCCCTGCACGAGGATGGCGAGCCCGCCTGGCCGCGATTTCTCACGGACCTCCAAGGCGCGGCGCATTTCCTGTGGGCGCTCGAGATTCATCACGGGGCCTTCGGAGGCGAAGGCGAGTTCTTGGAGGAGGTATGGCCTTCGGCCGAGCTGGCGGCGGAATTTTTAACCACATGGAAGGACCGCCGCACGTGGCGGCCACGGCCCTCGTTTCAGCCTGGCCTTGGCCGCGACGCCTACACCGCCGAATGCAGTTTGGCGGCGTTTCGCGGAATGCAAAGCGCAATCGCGCTGGCGAGAGAACGGGGAGACGCGCCATCCCACTGGGAAGACCGGCTGGAAGAGCTAGAGGCGGTGCTTCGGCGTGACTGCCTGACGGGAGAGGGTGAGTGGTTGATCGACGCGCCCTTGCGCCATTGGCACACCAACGCGCTTCCATTAGAGGATCCCGCGTGGCTGGAATGGGCGGCGCCTGGCGCGGAGGACTCCGAGCATCCCATCGCGCGCCTCCACGAACTTCTTGCGACGGCGCATTTGGCAGAACATCATCCCGGGCTTCGGAGAGAACTCGGGGACACCCTCTCCGCCATCTTGCCTGAACTGGTGACGGGCGCCAGCAGCGTGGAGGATGCAAGCCGCACCCCCATCGCGGATCCCTATCGCGCGGCCCTGGGGGTTTCCATCTTGCACACCGGGGGCCGCTGGCTGACCCGCTGAATCCCCTCGGGCTGGACTATTCCACCGCGATCTCCGCAGCAAAGGCCCGCATCCTCCGGCCATTGCGATGGGTCAACTCGATCCGTATCGCTTGGGGCGACACCCCCGTCTCCGCCAGGGCATCCAACACAAGATCCACTGTCGCCTCCGAACCGGGGCTCACAAAGAACGACCCGTCATCGAGCACGGAATGGGTTTGCACGGTCCAGGCGGGATGGCTTCCGGGGAACAAGCGGAATGCCTCACCGGCGTCCTCACGCACCCAGAGTGTGTACCCCACCGAGTTAACCGGGGCTCCCGCATGGGGCATTCCATCCGGCCAGGGGGCGAACACGGCGGTCTCGTCCCGGCCGGTGTTGCGAAGACTGGCGCGGATGACCCCGGCGCCGGGTTCGGGCGTAAACGCCGCGGTTACCTGGGTCACGGGCCCCTGGTGAAATCCGCCAATGACCGCGGCGCCGCTCGCCAATACGGCTTGAACAATAAGCAGCGCCACGGCCCGTTTGCCCCACACCCACGAACGCCGTCCCATGAACGCCAGCCGCCATTGAGCGCACAGGACCATCGCTACGCCGCCCAGGATGTAGAGCAGTGGCCCAGGTTGTACGGCGGCAGTTGCGCTCTCTCCGAGAATCGCGCCAACGAGAATGTGGAGCGCCGCGAACATGATGGCGGCCCCGCCGCACAGCATCATGCTTCTCGCCGCCGCGCCATGGCCTTCGGCGAGGTTTACCACAAATCCGAGCAAGGGAATGAGAAACAACAGTGCCCACAATGTGTAGGCGCCGGCGGGCGGAGTAAGGTCATCGCCAAGGGAGGCGAGGGCGTGAAAAAATGAGGCCGCTTGCACGGCGTCGGGTAGCTGAAGCCAGCCCAGAAATACGCAGAAGCTCGTCAACACCGCCGCCACGCCCGTCACGCCTCGGACTACCGCCAACCGGTTCCACGAAACGGCTTCGGCTCCCGCAACGCCGGGACGCGGTCTTCTCTGCGCCTTGGAGGGGGCCGGGGGCGTGGACGCGGGAACGTCGCGCGAAGATTGGGCGCTCAGGAGCGCTTCCGCCAATTCCAAGGCTTCGGCGCAGGCTTGCGCTTCCCGGTGGATGATCCGGCCGCGCTCGTTCGCCTCGCGGGCGTCAATCTCCCCGCTGGCGAGCTGCTCGCCCAGCGCCGCCCGTTCTTGTTCAAGCGATTGGCGGCGTTGGCGCACCCGCTCTTGTTCACGCCGGATGTTCCTGCGGACAACCGCCAGTTGCCGCTCGACACGTTCCCGTTGCTCGCTGACATCTTCCCCGGCCGGCGGGGCCTGCGCCAGATTCTCGCGCCACTCAAGCAGGGCGCGCAATTGAGCAATGGGCAACTGATCAGTCACGGGCGTTCCTATGAGCCAACGCGGCCCGGATGAACTCGCGGAAAAGTGGTTGCGGTTTCAGCGGCATGCTCGTGAACTCGGGGTGAAACTGAACGCCGCAGAACCAGGGATGATCCGGCAACTCGATGATCTCGGCCAAATGGGTCCCATCCCGATGGTGAACTCCGCTGACCACCAAACCGGCCTCCTTTTCCAACCGTTCCCGGTACTCGTTGTTGAACTCGTACCGGTGACGGTGCCGCTCATAAACGACATCGGCGCCGTAGGCTTGTTGCGCCCGCGTGCCTGGGGCTAGGTCGCAGCGATACGCGCCCAGCCGCATGGTGCCGCCCATGTCGCGCACCCCCCGCTGTTCGGACAAAAGGGATATGACCGGGTCGGGCGTTTCGGGATTAAACTCCGTGCTGTTGGCGTTCGGCAAACCGAGCACGTTCCGGGCCAACTCGATAACCGCCATCTGCATGCCCAGACAAATCCCCAGAAACGGGACCTTGTTTTCGCGGACATACCGCATGGTCCGAATCTTGCCCTCGACGCCCCGTTTGCCAAACCCCGGGCATATCAGAATGCCATCATAACACGCCAAGCCTTCGGCGGGATCTTGCGGCCCCTCGAAGCGTTCCGAATCTATCCATTCCAAGACGACCCGCGTGTCGTTGGCAATCCCCGCATGGCCCAAGGCTTCCTGAATGCTCTTATACGCGTCGTCGTGGCTCACGTATTTTCCCACGGCCGCGACACGCAATTCGTGGGCGGGGTTCCCGATCTTTTCCACCATCCCCCGCCATTCCGCGAGGTCGTCTTTCTGGGCTTCGACGTTCAACACGCCAAGCACCGTGCTGTCCAGCCGTTGCTTCTGGAAGTTCAGCGGTATCGCGTAAATTGGCGCCATATCCTCGGCGCTAATGATGGCCTCTTCGCGCACGTTGCAGAACATGGCGATCTTACGGCGTTCATCCTCCCGCAATGTCACCGTCCCTGTCCGGCAAATGATGACATCCGGGGCAATGCCGATGTCGCGCAGGGCGCGCACGCTGTGCTGGGTGGGTTTCGTCTTGAGTTCACCCGCCGCCTCGATGTAGGGCAGCAGCGTTACATGAATGGTGCATGTATCGCTCGGCTTGACTTCGATCTGGAACTGGCGGATGGCCTCAAGAAACGGCAGACTCTCTATGTCGCCCACGGTCCCGCCGATTTCGACGATAGCCACATCGGGCTCGGGTTCTTCCTCGGCGGTGAGCATGCGGATGCGGTTCTTGATCTCATCGGTGATATGCGGGATGACCTGGACGGTCTTGCCGAGGTATTCGCCCCGGCGCTCCTTCTGAATCACCGCATTGTAGATGCCGCCCGTTGTAACGTTGCTCTTTTGCGTGAGCCTCGCCTGCGTGAAACGCTGGTAGTGGCCCAAGTCGAGGTCGGTCTCGGCGCCATCATCCGTGACAAACACCTCCCCGTGTTCATACGGATTCATCGTGCCCGGATCCACGTTAATGTAGGGATCCAGCTTCATCATGGCGACGCGGAGGCCCCGCGATTCAAGCAGCAATCCCAGGCTTGCCGCGACAATTCCCTTTCCCACCGAGGACACGACCCCGCCGGTCACAAAGACGTATTTTGGCATCAGCAACTCCCCTCTTGCCGGTGGCGCAGGTATGCGGCGGCCCGTTCGAGGTCCGCGGGCGTATCCACCCCAATGGATTCATAGTCTGTTTCCACGACGCTCATCGTATAGCCATTCTCGAGTACGCGCAATTGTTCAAGTTTCTCCAAGCATTCCAATGGGGACGGCGGCATCTCCGCGTATTTTAGTAAGAAATCCCGGCGGTACACATACAACCCGATGTGCTGCCAATGATGGGATGCCTCCCCCGCCCCATCACGCACATACGGAATGGGATGCCGGCTGAAATACAACGCCCGCCCGTCCCGGCCGCACACGACCTTCACAACGTTGGGATCCGCCACAAGGGCGGGATCCGTGATGCGCCGCCTCGCCGTGGCCATCACCAGCTCCGGATCAGCCAAGAGCGGCTCAATGGCGCGATCAATGGTCGCGGGATCCATCAGCGGCTCGTCGCCTTGTACGTTGACGAGGATATCGGCATCCCGTTTCGCCGCCACCTCCGCCATGCGATCGGTCCCGCTGGGATGGTCCGGCCGGGTATGCACATACGGGACGCCATGCGCCTGCAAGACCTCGGCGACGCGCGCGTCATCCACCGCCACCACGGTCTCCCCAACCAGCCGCGCGGCCCGCGTCCGGTCGTAGA
>PUOI01000393.1 GCA_003552765.1 Candidatus Hydrogenedentota bacterium
CCGTCGCCGCCCGCGGGTCTGCCCGTGAAATAGCGGGTGCGCCGCAACGCGGGGTGCGCCTTGCGGAAGGCGATCATCTTCTTACAGAAACGGTGCAGATCGGCGTACGTGTCGAGCAAGCGCCAGTCGTACCACGAAACAGCATTGTCTTGGCAATACGCGTTGTTGTTGCCGCGCTGGGTCCGGCCGAACTCGTCGCCGCCCAACAGCATGGGGGTTCCCAGCGAGAGGAACAAGGTGGCGATGAAATCTTTCTGGAGCCGCAGGCGCAACTCGTTGACCTCGGCGCTGTCCGTCTCGCCCTCGACGCCGCAATTCCAGCTCAAGTCGTGATTGGAGCCGTCGCGGTTGTTCTCGCCGTTGGCCTCGTTGCGCTTGTGGTTGTACGAGACGAGGTCGCGCAAGGTGAAGCCGTCGTGGGCGGTCACAAAGTTAATGGCGTTCTGAGGCGGACGTCCCGCGCCTTGATAGAAGTCTGGACTGCCGGTGAGGCGCAGAGCGAAATCGGTCTTCGCGGCGTGATCGCCATGCCAATAGCGGCGCACGTCGTCGCGGAAGCGGCCATTCCAATCGCACCAGCGCGGCGTGCCGAAGTGGCCGACCTGATACGCGCCGCCCAAGTCCCAGGCCTCGGCGATGAGCTTCACGTTGTGCAGAAGCGGGTCCTCGCCGATTCGCTCGACCAAGGCGGAGGCCTGCTGCAAATGCCCGCGCTTATCGCGGTTCAGGATGGAGGCGAGGTCAAACCGGAACCCGTCCACATTCAGTTGCCGCACCCAATGGCGCAGGCTTTCCACGATGAGGTCGCTCACGACGGGATGGGCGCAGTTCACGGTGTTGCCGCAGCCCGAATAATCGACGTATTGGCCCTTGCTGTCGAGCAGGTAGTAGAGCGGATTGTCGATGCCTCGAAACGACTGCATGGGCCCGCCCGCGCCGCCTTCCGATGTGTGGTTATAGACCACGTCGAGGATGACCTCCAAGCCCTGCTCGTGGAAGGCGTCCACCATCGCCCGGAACTCTTCGTGTTGTCCGCCGGTTTGGCCGCCGCACGAGGCAAACCGTCCGGCGGGGGCGGAGAAGGCCAGGGGATTATAGCCCCAGTAGTTGGTGAGCCGCTTGCCGGTTTCGGGATGCCGCAGGGTTAGGGAGGGCTCGCCGCATTCTTGCACGGGGAGCAGCTCGACCGTGGTGACGCCCAGTGACTTCAGGTATTCCGTGGCTTTCTCTGCGGCGGCGCCGTAGGTTCCGGGGTGTTCGACACCCGCGGATTCGTGGGCCGTCAACCCCTTGACGTGCGTCTCGTAGATGATCGTGTCCGCGGTTTCCACGGCGGGTCTACACACGCACACCGGCCGGCGGCGATCGTCAACCACCAAGTTCTTGGGGAATCCTTCTCCCGTGTTGTTGACCACCGCCTTGGCGTAGGGGTCAATCAGATAATGCCGCGCGTCGTAGCGCAGCCCCCGCTTGGGATCGTAGGGGCCGTCCACGCGGTAGGCGTAGATTACGCCCGCCTCAAGCCCTTCGATCAACACGGTCCAGACATGGCCGAAGCGGTGTTTGCGGGGATTCAGCTCGAATTCCCGGAACGGCGTATCGTCCTCGGGATTGTCGAACAAGGCCAGCCACACCCGCGAGCCCTGACGCGAATAGAGGGCGAATTGCACCCCGCTTTCCGTGACGGAGGCTCCGAGGGGATAGGGCGACGCCTCGGATAGGGTATAGGTGACAACGCCGCTTTCAGTTTCCGTTTCGCTCATTGATGTCTGGGTTCCTCGCCGATGTCCCGAAGTTTTGCGCTTGCTGGCGGGTTACTGCGCCGCCGGTTGATTGGACGCGCGGGCCGCTTCGAGAATTCGCAGGGTCCAATCCAAGTTGACCAGGATCTCCTTCGGACGCAGTGTCTGCTCATTCCACAGAAACGCCCGGATGAATTCCCGCAAGAAATCGCCCGTCTTCCATTCGCCGTCGGGCGTCAGAATGCGCATGGCGTAAACGCCGCGTTCATCCGTGGCGCCTTCGAATTGCATATCCCGCCCATTAAGCGAAAACACGCGGGTGTGGGCCCCACTCTGTGGATTGTTGGCCATCTCGAGTTGACACTCCGTGCGCTCATCGCTTGGCGTATGGACGTCAAACGAGGCATGGGCCTTGAAGTCCTCGAAGTTGGTTTTCAAGGAGTCGAAATCGAGTTCCGCACCGGGCAGAAGCCGGTACAAGAAGCTGAGGGCGTGGGGCGCCAGATCAAGCCAAACGCGGGTGGGATCTCCGTCCCGGCCCCTGGCGGGAACCTCAAGCCGCGAACGGTACTGGCTCAAGGTGGTCCAGCCTTGGGTGTCGAGCTTGTATTGGATGGCGCGGTCCGCCGCGCGCGTGTATTGCAGGCACACGGAAATCCGCCGGCCCCGCCGCGCCGCCAATTCGAGAAGCACCTCGGCCTCCGCGAGCAGTTCCTCCCGGCCCACATCCGGCCGGTAGATGAAGGGCTTCTCGCACAGGACGTGGCAGTCGCCTTCCAGGGCGACGCGAACGTGCTCCCCGTGGTGGACATGGGGCGAACACACATCCACAATATCCACGTTCTCGTTCTCGAGTAGCGCCTCAAGGCTGGTGTAGACATTGCCGCTAAAGCCGAAGCTTTGCTCAAGGTTGGCTCGGGCTTCCTGCAATGTGGCTTCGGAAGTCCCCACAATCGCGCACACTTGGGCCCCTTCCAAGGCCCACCATTCCGCATGATACTGTCCTACTCCGCGGGCTCCCACCACCGCCACCCGCGTACGTGTATCCGTCGTCATTGACTACTCCTCGTCCTGGCCGCTGGAATCCTCCCAGGGCCCTTCATGTGCATCCACGATTTCATCCCAGGTCACGAACAAGGCTCCATGACCCGTCATGGGGCGTTCTTCCTCCTCCCATTGCCGCAATTTGGCGTTGCGTTGCCCCCGTTTGCGCACGTATGCCCATATCGTCAGCAACGCCATCATCTGAAAGACGCTGAATCCTGACACAAGTGAACCGATCAAGGCAACCTTCCACAGGGACCCATGCCAGGCCTCCCATAGGGCCAGCGGCGTCATCGCGCCGTATTGCGCCAAGGCCTCGGGAAACGGCTGGTGCTCCAGGGATTGGATCATGCTCCAAAACCGCTCCTCCCCTAACTCGTCCTTGAGAAAGCGCGTCATGGACAGGCTTTGGGCGTAGGCGTCGCCGAACTCCATTCCGCCCTCGGAGACCTCGAAGACGGCCATCAGCTCCCGGTACTCCATGA
>PUOI01000419.1 GCA_003552765.1 Candidatus Hydrogenedentota bacterium
ATCCCCTCGCCATGGCGGCGCACGCCCTGGCCTTCGCCGCCGCGGTTTGGCATGCAGTGAGCTGGTTCAACACCTCCGCGCAGGTGATGCCGATACGCATTGGAACTTGGCGCATGCCCAGCGTGTTAACCGTCATCATCACGGGCTACGCGCCGTGGATCATACTTAGCGCGCTCATATTGTGGGCCGCTTTGCCGTAGCATACGCCGCCTGGAAAGCAAGGAATTCCCCTTTGAAACGAGCCCTGGTACAGCAGCACCAAGCCTAGACTTATTGACCGCCCAAGTGAACGCGCTAGGAGGTGGCATGGCCTTCCAGGCCATGAATCACGGGCTGGAAGCCCGTGCTACGTCACTGCGACGAATAGAGGCTACCCATAATTGAAAGGTGGACAGTGCCCTCGTGGCGCGCCCGGCCCAAACGTGTTGACCGCCGAAGTGGACGCGCTGGGAGGCGGCATGGCCTGGAAGCCCGTGCTACGTCCTTGTCCGGCGGGCCGGGCGCACTGCGCCAGATACAAGGTAAGAAGGAGATGATATCGTGAGCCGGTCCAACGAAGCATTCTGGTGGTCCCTGTTCGCCGCGGGCGGCGTGCTGGGAGCATTGTTCATCCCCGTGTTCGTGTTGCTGACGGGGTTCTGGCTGCCCACGGCCGAGCCCGGCGAGGCCGCTGAACACTACACGCATCTCGCCGAATTACTGGGCCGATGGCCCGTCAAGATCGCCGTCATCGCGGTGATCGGCTTGAGCTGCTTCCTATGCGCGCACCGCATCCGCCACACGCTCATGGACCTGGGATTGCGCGGCCAAGCCAAGGTCATATCCCTGGCGTGCTACGGCGCCGCCATCCTCGGCGTTCTCGCCGCCGTTCTACTGGTGGCGCGCATCTAACCGCGCGGCGCAAACGCAGCATCCACAGACTCGGCGCGGACAGCCCCCAAGCCGGGAAATCCGGGAGGCGAACATTTGAAATCGATTGACAGGTGGCAACCCGTGGCGTACACTAAATTAAATCTGGCACGGATGGTGCTGTGTTCTATCGGTACCCTGGAATACTCTAGTTTGAAGCGGCTGTGATCTGTGGACGATGAGGGATGGCTCACCCATAATTTCGGAGAATGACAGAAACCAGTATCATCAAGAGTATGACCTCTGGTATTGGTACGTGGCGCGTGTGGTGTGTGGCCTGTATTATCGCACCATAGGGGCTCTAAAAGCCGGGGTCGGTATTCGAGGTTTTCTTGCTGTTGTCTATCTGGGCGCCAACATAGTTATACTCATCACAATATTTTTTGTGACGCTTAATCTTTGGGAAGAGCGGGAAGTATGGTGGTTGCTGCCTATCTCTCATGCGACTGCTGCTGTCTTGATTGTGTTATATAACGTTGTTTGGCATTGTTTGAATAACACAACACATGAAGTGGAAAGACGGCAGATCATAGCTGAGATGTTAAGGGAGAGCGCGTTTAATCCAGAGAACAGTCGCCCCGAGCGGGTATGTGATGCCGTATTGCGGGATATGCAAGAAACGTTGCGCGTGAACGAATGTCAAGCTCGGGTAATGCTCATAGCTTATTCGGAAACTTGGCCAGACTATTCTACCCCTGAGCCGAAGTGTGCCGCCTCTGAGTATGGCTATGTATGGAAAGTGGCCCGTGACCATAGGCCTAGGGAGGACGGATGGTTGGAGAAAACACAACCTGCAATGGCATCTTTTGCTTATGAATGCATTCGTTTGAGAGAAGATATCGTATTTCATGATCACAGAAGTAGGCTCTTCCGGCGTTGGTTTGGCGAGTATAAGCGTTCAGATGTTCGATCATTTTTGTATTTGTTGTTGTGCTCAGAAGGGGGAAGGCCTGTTGGTATCCTAGCACTCATGTCAGAAGTTCCGTATTCTTTTTGGCCAAAGAGTCGGCGAGTAGAGGATCTCACAGCTAGGTTGCTCATGTACAGGCGTCTTGCAGCTATGTGGTGTGAGAAAGAAGTAGACGAAAGAACAGCCGATTGATACAGGGGAAGGGGTTGCACGGAAAGAAGGGTGGCTATAATGTCCGCTACACAGGAAAGAAACAGTTTTCAAGTAGATCCCCAGGATGTAGAGGAATTCGTCCGTCGGGGACACTTTGGGTATAGTGGGTGGCATCAACAAAGGTACGGTGAAGATCCGAGCCCGGAAAAGATTCGGGAGGTAGTGCGAGCTGCACATTCTACATGGCGTTTCCCTTGTTACAGGATCGCGCGAATTGTGGGGAAACTTCTAGATTAGGGATTGGAGTCCCTCGCGTGGAGACAACCGCCGGGCGTGGCGGGATGTCTCGCAAGGCCCGTAGGCTGTTGTCATGCAAGTCAAGCTGACTGCCACAACCACTGATAGTAGTGGACTCAACACAGCTGAGTATCCCGCTGGTATCAGAATATCCAATGAGCCGGCAACGAGGACACGCATTCTATTGGCGCAGCCGCGCCGAAGCCCTACCGCACATGCTCGCCCACCGTGGTCATCTCGGGGCCGTCCGGACCATAGACCTCGATCTCGGTCTCCGGCGGCAAGTCGCGGACATGAAATGTCTTCTCGTCCCACTCCATGGCCTTGTCCATGACCTCTTGCCTACTCATTTCCTGGCCACCGGGCGGCAGGAGCCTCCCGTCTTCATCGTAGAGGCGTATAAGTACGGCATCGTACAGTGAGCCGGAAGCATAATTGTACGCCATTCTGAGCGACGATTCCGCCAGGATACGCACCAAGGCCTCGCGCGCAGTGACCCCTTCCAGGTTAAGGGTGATTTCCGCCCGCTCGTGAAACGGCTCCGGCGGCAATTCCAAGACCTGAATACCCGGGGGGTAAACAGCGAGGTAGCGGCTGGAACCCGGATCGGCGTTAACGGCGTCTTCGAGGGCCTTGAGGGCTTCCCAGACGGAGGCGTCCTCGACGCGCAGGTCAATCACGCGGTCCAGGATCGTCTCTCTCCCCTCGACCGGCGCGACGTACAGGATCCCGTCCTCCTTGAAGACCTGAAAACGTCCCTCGGTGACCGTCACAAAGCGGCGAAAAGCTTCGCCAAGGGTCTCGCCTTCCTCCACCACGAACGAGGCGTCCGGAATACCCAGTTCGCGGCCCTCTTGGGGTGTCCAATTGTTCTCAAAGCTCAGGGGCTGTTTGGGAAACGCGTCCCGGATCGCGCGAAAAGCGCCATAGAGCCCGCGCTCAAGGCTGCGCTCCGTGTCCCGTTCCGCCCGTTGGTCGAGAATCTCC
>PUOI01000237.1 GCA_003552765.1 Candidatus Hydrogenedentota bacterium
AGAGCGTGGGCGCGTTGTCCGCGTACTTCAACCGGCTCGTGACCAGCGGCCTGTACAACCGGGCCAAGGGGGACGTGAAGACGCTGCTTGAGCGCACGCTCGGCTCCAACGTCACGAAGGCGGCTCAACGTTTCGAGCATTCGGTGAAGGGATTTCTCATGCCGGGCACCCTGTTCGAGGCCCTGGGCTGCCGCTACGTGGGCCCCTTTGACGGCCACGACTTGCCCGGCCTGGTGGAGTGCCTGCAAAACCTGCGCGAGATGGGCGGCCCCATCTTCTTTCACTGCGTCACGCAAAAGGGCAAAGGCTATAGCTACGCCGAGGACGATCCCCAGACCTACCACGGCGTGAAGGCCTTCGACATCGATACAGGAAGGTTCGTGTCCGCGGGCGCCGCGCCGAGCGAGCCCAAGGCCCCGTCGTTCACCGACGCCTTCACCAACGCGCTGCAAGAAGCCGCGCGCGAAGACAGCCGCGTGATGGGCGTCACCGCCGCGATGGCCGCCGGCACGGGGCTCGCGGCGCTACAAAAGGAGTTCCCCCAGCGCTTTCTGGACGTGGACATCTGCGAACAGCACGCCGTGACCTTCAGCGCGGGCCTGGCCACGCAAGGCATGCGCCCGGTATGCGCCATCTACTCAACCTTCCTGCAACGCGGCTACGACCAAGTGATTCACGACGTGTGCCTCCAGAACTTGCCCGTCGTGTTCGCCCTGGATCGCGCGGGCGCGGTCGGCGAGGACAGCCCCACCCAGCAGGGCGCCTTTGACCTCTCCTTCTTGCGGAGCGTGCCCAACCTGACCATTCTGGTCCCCCGCGACGGAGAGGACCTCAGGGCCATGCTTTTCTGGGCATTGCGCCAGACGGGTCCCGTCGCCCTTCGGTACGCGCGGGGCAAGGCGCCCACCATCGAGGGGCTATCGGACAATGGAACCGGCCGGCGCAAGGCGAGCGAGGGCGAAATCCTCCGGGAAGGCAAGGACGCCGTGTTGCTAGGCGTGGGACCGGTCCTCAAGGCGTGCCTGGAAGCGGCGTCGCGATTGGAAGAAGAAGGGCTCCAGGTGGGCGTGGCCGACGCCAAGCTCGTGAAGCCCTTGGACACCGGCCTCTTGGACCGGCTGCGCGGCACGCCCCTCATCACGGTGGAGGAGAACACCATCGTGGGCGGGTTTGGCTCGGCCGTGCTCGAATACCTTGAGCAGACCGGCCGCCTGGGCGAAGCGCCCATCCGGCGGCTCGGATTTCCTGATGCGTTCATTCCCCATGCGACGCGCGACGAGCAGTTGGCCGACCTTGGGCTCGACGCCGACGGCATCTGCAACGCGGCCCGCGATTTCCTGGGGCGAGCCACGGCCAGCCCGGGCGCGATGGCGCACCCGGAATAATACGTTTCGAGGCATTCAATCCCCGTCGGCGGGGATTGGTTTTTCTCCGCTGGTGGGTATTTTTTCGCCCGTTCTGGTAAAATGTTTACAGAAACGCTCTAGCGCCGTGAATACCAGGGATGGCGTCCCCAAGCCTCCCTTGGGAGAGGAAATGCGCGTAAGTTTTCGAGAGAATAGCAGTGGCCGTACGCATACCTAACATGTCGTTTGGTTGGTTTTTGGGCCTTAACCTCCCGAATCAGCTCACGCTGCTGCGGATGGTGATGGCCGGTTTTTTTGTCGTCCTGATGGCGTTGGACACGTTAAGCACGCTCACTGCGGCGTATATCGTGTTCACGGCGGCGGTGATAACCGATTACTACGACGGCAAGATCGCCCGCGAGCGAAATCTCATCACCAAATTCGGAAAACTCCTTGATCCGGTGGCGGATAAGATCCTGCTGAGCGCCGCCTTCATCATGCTCATGGCCATGCCGGACCTGGAGCTGCCCGCGTGGGCGGTGATCATCGTGATTGCGCGGGAGTTCATGGTGACGGGCGCCCGGTCCTTCGCGGCAAGCGAGGGCATCGTCATCCAAGCCAGCGAATCGGGCAAGAACAAGACGGCGCTCCAAATGGTCTACGTATTCGCCTTTCTGCTTCTGGTTGTCGTGGGGCGCGTCCTCACGCATGGGGGCTTCGAATTCGCCGATCTTTACCGCGAACTGGTTCGGTTGGCGTCATTCTGGGGCATCATGATCGTTGCCCTTTACACGTTGTACTCGGGAGTGCATTTCTTGTGGGTGAACTGGCGTCAACTTTTACCGGATCATCAAGCGGAGTAAGCCAAAGCCTGGGTTCGCGGGCCGTGGTGGATCTCAATGCTTACGCCTACAACCTCAAGGTTGTGCGTAATCTGATTCCCAAGGATTGCCGCGTAATGGCCATCCTGAAGGCCGATGCCTATGGCCACGGGGCGGTGCGCATTGCCCAGCGGGCGCTGGCCGAGGGCGTCTCCATGCTCGGGGTGGCCAACGTGGAAGAAGGCATCGAACTGCGCGCGGCGGGCATCGACGCGCCCGTTGTGGTGCTCATGCAGCCCCCGCCCGGCGCCCTTGGGGCAGCGGTCGAGCATGGGCTGAGCCTTACGCTGTCCGATACAAAGACCTGCGAACGGGTGGGCGAGCTGGCGCGCCGAGCGAATAAGGTGATACCGGTTCACGCTAAGATTGACACGGGTATGGGCCGCCAGGGGTGCGGCTTGGCCAACGCCGTCAATGCGATGCTCTTTCTCACACGGATTTCGCACATCGACATAGAGGCAATCGCCACGCATTTTCCCGTGGCCGACGTGACCAAGGACCATTTCACGGCCCACCAAGTAAAGCTGTTCCGCCAGTTTCTCAAACAATTGGAGAAGGAAGGCGTACCCTACGATGTAGCTCACGCCGCCAACAGCGCGGCCATCATCAATTGTCCGTCCAGCGCCCTGGACATGGTGCGGCCTGGCCTGATGACTTACGGGGTCTGGCCCACCGATCAGCCCTCCGAACAGAATCGCCTTGAGCCCGTCCTGCGATGGGAGGCCCCCGTCGTACTCGTCAAGGACATACCCGCCGGCGCCAGCATCGGGTACGGACGCACCTACACCGCCGGTGAGGCGATGCGCGCCGCCATCGTGGCGGTGGGGTATGCCGATGGGTATAAGTACGGGCTCTCCAACTGCGGGGAAGTCCTTATTCACGGCAAACGCTGTTTCGTGCGCGGCACGGTTTCCATGGACCAGATTGTGGTGGACGTTTCTCATGTGCCCGAGGCCAGCGCTGGCGACATGGCCGTGCTTATCGGCAAGAACGGCCAGGACCGAATCACGGTGGAGGAACTCGCGG
>PUOI01000478.1 GCA_003552765.1 Candidatus Hydrogenedentota bacterium
TGGACAACGACACCAGCACGAACGACACGGTGTTGCTTCTGGCCAACGGCGCCGCGGACGCCCCTCCGCTTGAGCCGGGAACGCCGGACGGCGATCGGTTCCGCGAAGCCTTGGACGCCTTGTGCCGCGACTTGGCGCTGCAACTGGTGCGGGACGGCGAAGGGGCGGAGAAGTTGGTGACCATTCACGTGCGCGGCGCGGCCTCGGACGGCGAGGCCCGGCAAGTCGCCCGCGCCATAGGGTGTTCCCAGCTCTGTAAGACGGCTTTCCATGGCGAGGACCCCAATTGGGGCCGCATCGCCTGCGCCGCCGGTTACGCGGGCGTTGATTTTGATGCCGGCGCGCTTGGCATTTGGTTGAATGACATGCTCCTAGTACAGGAGGGGCAAGCGGCGGAGTATGTGGACGAGGAGGCGCAAGCCCTGATGCAGAACGAAACCTTTACCTTCACGGTGGACATAGGAACCGGCCTGGGCGAAGCGGTCTTCTGGACCACGGATCTCAGCCACGAATACGTCCGGATAAACGCGGACTACCGCTCATGATGGCCAAGATGCACGAAGCCGACCTCCAGCAGTTCATCCAGAAAGCCGCCACTTTGGTCGAGGCTTTGCCCTACATCCGCGAATTCGAGGGCAAAACCATCGTGATCAAATATGGCGGCGCCGCCATGCAGAATCCCGTCCTGCGCAAGAGCACCGCGGAAGACGTGGTGCTGATGCGTTACGTGGGCATGAACCCGGTCATCGTCCATGGGGGCGGCCCCGCCATCAACGAGAATCTCGGTCTCCTCGGCATCACGCCCCGCTTCGAGAAGGGGCTGCGGGTGACCGACAGCGAGACCATGCGGGTCGTGGAGATGGTGCTGGCGGGGCACATCAACAAGGAATTGGTGAGTTTGCTAAACCTCGCCGGGGGCAACGCGGTGGGCCTCACGGGCAAGGACGGCAACCTTTTGCATGGCAAACGGATCGAACTGGAAGAGGACGCGGACATTGGCCATGTGGGCCAGATCACCGGCGTTCACTCCAAGGTCGTGGATGTACTCTGCGCGTCGGGCTTCATCCCCGTCATCGCCCCCATCGCAACGGACGTTGAAGGAAACACGTGGAACGTGAACGCGGACACGGCGGCGGGCGAGGTCGCGGCGGCGCTGCAAGCCGAGAAGCTCCTGTTTCTTACCGATACGCCGGGGCTGCTGCGGGACGTGAACGACGAGGGGTCGCTGATTCATCAGCTCCGCTACAAGGAAGTCAAGAGCCTGAAGGAGCAGGGGGTCATCGCGGGCGGCATGATCCCCAAAGTGGACGCCTGCCTGAGAGGGCTGAACCATGGGGTGCGGAAGACGCATATCATTGATGGCCGCACGCCGCACGCATTGCTTCTCGAAATCTTCACCGTCCGGGGCCTGGGTACGCTCGTATGTCATTAGTTTCGCCGGGCGGCCGCCGGGTTTGCGAGGAAAACCGGCGGGTGTGGGGCTGCTGGGTGGTCAACTTTTGATTCCGCGCGCCATGCCTAATCTTCAACTAACGCGTCGATTTTCGGTCTATCCCGCCGCGCCACGGGCGCCACGGCCCCGTCCAATCGCGTTCCACGGCGCATATTGCATAAATAACAGGAGGCCAGCCAAGCGGTGTATGAATATTATGAGGTAATCTTCCGGGGGGGCATCCTGATGTTCCCCATCATGCTGTGCTCGGTGGTGGCCCTGGCCATCACCATCGAACGGTTTTTCACGCTCCGGCGGGCCAAGATTGACACGCGTGAGTTCATGGACACCATGCGCACCGTCTTGCGCCAGAACCGCACGCAGGAAGCCATCGAGATATGTGACGAAACCGACGGCCCCATCGCGCGCATCACGAAGGCCGGCATACTCAAGCATGACCGCAGCAAGGACGAGATCCGCGAGGCGGTCGAGGATGCGAGCCACCTCGAGATCCCCCGGCTTGAACGGTACATGTCGGCCTTGGCCACGTGCGCCAATATCGCCCCCCTGCTGGGACTTTTGGGCACCGTGGCTGGTATGATCAAGGCGTTCGCGGAGATTCAGGACAAGGAAGGCCAAGTGAACCCCTCGGACCTGGCCGAAGGCATCGGCAACGCGCTGGTGACCACGGCGTCGGGGCTCACCGTGGCCATCCCCACGCTGGTCATTTACAATTATTTCGTCTCCCGCGTGGAGAACATGATCCTGGAAATGGAAGTCAGCGCCTCGGAATTGGTTGAGTTGCTGACCCAGGACAGGGGCGAATATGAGATTTAGCCGCACGGCGCAAGCCGGTCCAAGGCGGAGGCGCTCATGAAACTCAGGCGGCCGCGCAAAGCCAATCCACGAATCCGGGCGAACGTGGAGCTTACCCCGCTCATCGACGTGGTGTTTCAGCTCCTGATCTTCTTCATGCTATCGGCCACGTTCGTCATCCAGTCCTCGATTCCCATCGAAATGCCGCAAGCCGAAGGCGCCGAGGGGTTCGAGCAGCGCGACGTGACCGTCACCCTGCAATTCGGTTCTGGCGGACCCGGCGGGGGCGGTCCCATCTACGTGGATGACGTCGCCGTGGACAGCATGGAGCAGCTCTCGCGCATCCTCGCGGATCACCGCACGGAGGCCGATGACGTGCGCCTCCTCATCCGGGGAGACGCCCGCGTCCAGCATGGACGGTTTGTCGAAGTTTTGGGCGTCGCCAACAGTGTGGGCATTACCCGCTTCCGTATAGCCGCGCAGGCTCCCGAAGAGGTGGGAGACTGAGAGGTGGGCAATGAAGCACGACCGCGTCTTCCTCATGGCGTTGGGGATATCGGGGCTGCTGCATCTCTCCATGGTGACGCTGTTCTCCATCGGGATCTATTTCCCGCGCGAGGAGCACCAGTACCACGACTTTGAGATCGTGGATTCCCGTATGCTGGCGGCCGGTTTTTCCGAACACGCAGACAGCCTGGAACTTCCCCCCGGGGGCGAACTAGGCCCAGGCATTGCCCGCGGCCCCGCATTCGGCGGCGAGAACGGCGAGCATTTCGCCACGCCCTCGCTCCCCGCGATTGAATTGCCCCAGATTGAATTCGCTGACCTTGAGCGCCTGCGGCTCCGCGAAATGGGGGCCGATGCCGAGTCCCGCTACCGCCGGCACAGCGCCTCCCATCCCCGCGACTCGTGGGCCCGGTTCGGCCAAGAGCTTGAACGCTTCGGCGATACCCTGGCGCGGCTGCCGTTTCTCTCGGAATCAAGCGAAACCCGGCACGAA
>PUOI01000113.1 GCA_003552765.1 Candidatus Hydrogenedentota bacterium
TACGGAGCGAATGTTGGTCCCGTGCGAATTCACGGAGACCGAGTAGGTGGGGTTTCTCAAACGCTGCTTACCGCGCTGGGCTTCTTCGCCGGCCCGATAGAGATTGCGGGACAACCCAACGACGAAGGCGCCGAACTCTTCAATGAACTCTTCCCGAGATCGCATAACGGCGCCCGTCCGATGGATGCGATACAGCGGGCGCCCCGGATATGGGAGACCCCTATGAATCGTCTTGGTGATTCGCTGCACGGGTCGGCCCTTATTACGTTTCCGGGGGCTTCGCCGTGGCCCGTCCAGGACATCAGCCTGGATGGCGGCGCGCCTGTTTTGGTGTGGCGGGCCGAAGATGGCGCCACGATGCAATCGAGCGGCGTGCTGCCCACCAGCGATTCGCTGACGGTATATGGGACCACCGCCGATCAGTCCCGCCCCATTCTCGTGGGGGCCTTGCACAACAACGGCCGGCCGGTGACGGATCGGGTGGATGACTTGGAATGGGACGAAAACGCTCACACCCTGAGCGGTGTGTTGACCGGTCTTCCTGAGCAAGACGCCACCGCCTATGTATACGTTCCCGATGCCTGGGGGCTTGTCTCGAGTTCTATCGGCGGCAGGAGCGAAGCAAAAGAGTCAGCCAACCTGGTGCGTTTCGAGGTCGCCGCGGGCTCCAACACCAATTTTGAACTGACGTTCGAACGCCGTCTGTAGGAGGAAGCCTTGCTGGGCCGAAGGCGGGAGCCTACTCAAGGGTTAGAGTGGAGTGCTGGGGTGTACATCCCCTTTAGGCGTAGAAGCGGCGTCCTCGCCGCTTAGACCAATCAAGGCCCTAGTCCCTCTTCAGGGCTAAATTGGTGGATGTTACGATTGAGTGTGACTTAGCCTGAAACGCTATCACAAGTAAATCCATCCCGTAGGGATGACAGATGCTAGCCAGGGGTTGAGCCCGTACGCGATAGCGTGCGGGCGATACCCCTGGAAACAGACGTACCCAATACCGACCCTGATAAGGGTCGCAGAACCTTTGTGCGCATGGCTGCTGCGACCCCTGCCGGGGTCGTTGGATGGGGTGGCCTACGATCCTGGGGTATCCGCGCGCTACGCGCGCTTCAACCCCAGGCTATCATCTGTGACCCCGCTGGGGTCGTTTAGATGTTCGCCCTCGCATGGAAACAAGGGTCCGTCCAGCATTTCTGGTGAACTCCAACCGGAGCCGGTCCTGGGGCGCAAACCCGCCTTGTCCACAACTGAAGGGCTGAAGAGGTACTAGCAATCCTAAGCGGCGAGGGCGCCGCTTCTACATCAATTCCCCACGGGGGATGTTTGTTGTCCTCTTGGGCAGCGTTCTTAGTCGGCGATTAACGTGTGATGTGATGAAGCCCCTTGTTCCGTCTGTCGAAGGCGGAGCAAGGGGCATGTTATCCTAGCCGGGGCTGTGAACTTGGGACTCCGCCCAAAGGGGCCCCATCCGAAACGAATTCCAACCGGAAAGTGGGATAAGCCGTCGTGCATTATCAAACCCTTGGAAAACGCGTGGGAAATGCCATGCGTCTGGCGGAAGTCATACAGGTGCTGGTCCGGCATGGCTTCGCGGATCTCGTGCGCCGTATTGGGCTTCATGAAGGCCTGCCCGCCAAACTTCTGCGCGGCCTGCGCGTCATCGAGGCGCCGAGCGGGGAACCCGAGACGTTCGGACGGCGCCTTCGCGCGGCTTTGACCGAGTTGGGTCCCACTTTTGTCAAGGTGGGTCAGATCCTGAGCACTCGGCCTGATCTTGTGGGCCAGGACATCTGCGCCGCCCTTTCCCACCTTCAGGACAAGGTTGAACCCGTTGACTTCGACGAAATCCGCCCCGTCATCGAGGGGGATCTCGGCGTTTCCGTCGAAAGCGCGTTCGCCGAGTTTAGCTATACGCCGATGGCGTCAGCCAGCCTGAGCCAGGTGTACCATGCGCGGCTTCACAACGGCGCGGACGTGGTGGTGAAGATACAGCGTCCCGGCATTCGCGCCATCATTGAATCCGATTTGAATCTCATTCGCCGGATTGCCGAATGGATTGTGGATCACGTTTCGGATTTTCAGTGGATGGACCCCGTCGGCACCGTGGACGAATTCGGGCGTTCGATTCATCGGGAACTCGATTTCACCATCGAGGCCAGGTTGATAGAGCGCTTCCGGGAGAATTATTTAGGGGATACCTACGTCTTCGTTCCCAAGGTGTATCGGGATAGGTCGAGCGGCCGCGTGATTACCATGGACTATGTCCACGGCGAGCGCGTGGACCACTTCGACGCCTATGAAAGGCTGAATTCCGACCCCAACGAGATTGCCGCGATAGGGTGCGACACGATCTGCAAGCAGGTCTTTAAATTCCATCTGTTTCACGCGGATCCCCATCCCGGCAATATCATGGTAATGGAAGACAACCGTATCGCCTTCTTGGACTACGGCATGGTGGGGCATCTCGAGCGGCCCGATGTTCAAGCCATCGCCGAACTCCTGCGCAGCATTTTCCAAGATGATCCCGACGGGTGTGTGCAAGCGATGTTACGGTTCACTACCACGGCCGACATGGTGGACCGAACCGCCCTCACCCACGAGGTGGCCGACTTCATCGCGTTCGAGGCCCAGACCATCCTGGGGCGGGCCGATGTCAGCCGGGTCATCGAACAGCTCACGAACACCCTCCGGCGGCACCGGATGGAGCTGGCTCCGCGCTTCTCCCTGCTGCTCAAAGCCTTGGCCACCATCGAATCCACGGGCCACGCGCTCAACCCTGAACTCAACATGGTGCCCATCCTCCAGCCTTATGTAGAGGAAGTCATCCGCGATCGGTTCAGCCCGCGGCAACTGGCGGAGGACGCCCAGCAAAACGCCGTCCAAATGCTGCGGCTGGGCCGGGAAGTGCCTCGGGAGGTCCAACAGCTCCTTGGCATGCTGAGACGCGGCCGGTTGCGCATTCAGCTCAATCACGAAGGGCTGAACCATCTCGCTAACGTGACGGATCGCGCCAGCAACCGGCTCACCTTCAGCGTTATCGCCGGTTCGATTATTGTGGGCTCAAGCATGCTGCTCGCGGCGGACATTGGGCTATACCCCATTGGGCTGGCCGGCTATTCGGTGGCGGGCGTCCTGGGCCTCGCCTTGCTCATCAGTATATTGCGATCCCGCAATTTCTAACGCTACCATGAAGCGCCGGGGCTTCGCGCCAGTGCGCGCTTGCTCTCTACGTCATGAGA
>PUOI01000026.1 GCA_003552765.1 Candidatus Hydrogenedentota bacterium
CGAACCGCGATGTAACGCCACCGCCTTGCCGGCCCGCCCCGATGGCGCCCAACACAAAGCGGTCGTTGGCGCCGGGGTTGCCGTTGGCGGCCAACACGCCCGAGGGCAGAATCATCGGCGCGGCTGCCGCCGCTACACTTGTCTTCAGAAAACTACGGCGGCTCGTGTGCTTACTCATATCGGCTCCTTTCCTGATACTCCTCAAATAAGGCGTTGACCCAAGCGTTGCATGTCAGGGCTCCAGACTCTAACCTAGAACATTCAACCCATGGTGTCAACTCCAGCGGAATCTTGCGCTTCGTTTTCGCGAAATGGTGTATTGAAGGCCGCGCGGCCCTCAACCCTAGAGTTCGCCTTGCACATAGGCATCGTACCGTTCTTCAACGCGTCCGCTTTCAACGTCTCCCCGATGCACAAGGACACCCACGCGCCGGCTCATGGAATCGCCTTCCGAGAGCGTGAAAGGCTCCCCCCAAAGCTCATCGATTCGCCGAGGACCGAAACACCCATAGTCCCGCGTGAGCCATTGATGAGGTTGTTCGTTATCGGGATGGCTGAATATCGCCAAGCCCGCCGTCTCGTCATCAGCCGTGGCCGAATAGTCCACCCAAACGGCTTCTTGCTGGTCCGTGCCTTCTTGATTGATTCCGCCTTCGGAGTTGACGATCCGTCCTCCGCCTTCTTCCACGTTGAATGTCTCGTTTATTCGGATGTACGGCCAAGCGTAATGGCTCCAGTCACTGTCGAAGGTAACATCGCCGTACGCGGCCGTGACGGTGAACGTCACATCCAGGAAGTATTCGCCATCCCCCAGGGCGCGAACCCGCATGTCCCGATGTTCGTCAAGCACGGGCGTGTCGAAGTTCATCTCCCAGAGCAGCGTCTTCTCGATGCGCAGCTCATCTTCACGTTCGTCAATGTCGAGCCATTGGTCATGGCGGATGCGATGGGGGAAAAGAAGTGTCCCGTCTTCGGCTTCCTCCCGGGAATGCCACGCGTTATAGAAATGGACGTTGGAATGGCCTTCGAGCGCCACTTGATCGGCAAACCAAAAGGAGCGGTGGTGAGGGAACTGGTCTGGAAATTGGACCGTCATCGATTTCCCTTCCGGACTCCGAACGGGGTAGTAGTGCGTCAACCCGGCCTCCGGACCATAGCGGTACACGAAAGCCTCCTGCCCGTCGATCGACACGCTGGCTCTGCCCGCGAGATCGTCGCGCCGCAGTTCCACGCGGGGCTCCGCCGAGACACCGGCGGTTACGAGGAACAGCCCCGCGAGCGTCACGCAGAACACACTTAGTTTGGTCATCGGCATACTCCTTGTTCATGTCACGTGGCGCGCCTACTGCACGGCGCCGCCGCCTTTTGCCGCCCTAATCGCCGGGTACGGACGCTGCTCCAGGGAACAACATCCCCCTTGATCCCCCTTCGAGGGGTGGGCCGAAGGGCCGGGGGATGTAAACGCTCCGCACACAGCCCTGTTTGGCGATTTGGGGCGCCGTAAACTTCTTGCGATGAAGCCACGCTTTTGCTACAGAGGCTGGCGCAGGCATACCATAGGACCTGCGCCAGCCCGAAATTCACGCCTCACGCCGGCATCTCAACGGCGGGCCGTTGTTCGATCAGCCATAGCCCGAGATGACGGGGATGATCCGATGCGCTTCGCGCCCGACAGCGTTCTGATGGACATCGTCTCCCGTTGGCCACTGGATGGGGTACCGCTCGTTGTAGCGGACGAAATTCACATGGCCATCCATATACAGGACATTGCTGCCGCTCGGCATGTGGTTGAAGGTCAACGGGTTCGACCGTTTGGCCTGATCCCCTGCTTCCATGCTCCAACTATCCCACATGACTGCAATGCTGCTTTGGGCTTCCGCGCCCGCGGCCGGATTGTTGATATCCGTGATGAAGAAGCGTTCGATACCTTCCCTTAGCCGCGGATAGGTGTCTGGAAGTTCCGAACCATCGTCGTCCAGGAAGTAGTTGCTGTAATCAACCCACCAACCGCCTTGCATGTCACGGATCTCCCGCGCGGGCAGGTCGCTCATGCCCTTGTCGGTAAACACCTCCACCGAGCCGAAGCCGGTGCGGCCAGCGGCGCATTCCTGAACGAGCCCGGCGTCCGTCGATACGCGATCGGTCTCAAACGTATGCACCCACATCACCAGACAGTCCCCAGCATCCACGATCTGCGAGATGGTGCGAGTCGCCAATGGGTAGTATACGTAGGAGACAGGGTGCGAAAGGAAGGCCGCGTTGGTCTTCTGGCATTCAAAGGTGTCCTGAATGCCCTGTTGCTGTTGATGCTGAATCATCTCCCGGAACTGGGCTTGCAGGTCGTCGTCCATGCCCCATTCGTCCGAAAAGGCGCGGCTGTCGGAGGGACAGATCTTCAGGCTGATGTCCGTCCAATAGTCCGGGTAGAGCGATTCGCCCTTGAACCCGAAAGCATCAGAGGAATGTTGAAGGTAGGACTGTTGGGTCGAGGGCCATAGTTCGCCCCTGGATTCGTTGGCGTACATCTTGAAGATCTGGCCAAACTGACGCAGGTTGTTCGCGCAGCTCGCCCGCCGGGCCGCCTCACGCGCGCGGGCCAGAGCCGGCAACAAAATCGCCGCCAGTATCCCGATGATGGCGATCACTACAAGCAACTCGATTAGGGTAAACCCTTGTTTCTTGGTTCGCATCGTTTCTGTCCTTAGGTTGGTTTTCGCCTCCGGTGTGTGGTTTGGTGCTTCAACTCGCCGTTCGCGCCATGGGCCGCTAACCCACTTCAGCGCCCTACTCCTTTTGTTTCATATTTAATCGCTTCGATAACAACAACAGTTACGCTATCAGATTGCGCTTTCGTAAGCAAATGTATATATACACACAATGCGCCCTCTACACGTCCCGGCGTATTCCGCGTTTGGCCGGCCAATGAGGCGCTCGAGAATTCGGGATGTCTGCTGGAAATAACCGCCTTCCTTAAAGTAAGGACGGCGGCGCTTCTTCACCAAGAAGGGGCAAGAACTTGTGGTGGGCTTTGGGAAAGGCGTATTGCTTAAAGGCGCCGGGGTGAACCCATTCCGCAGCGGTGTGCTCGCGGAGCATTACTTCGCCGTCCGCCGCATCGCACAGATAGACGGTCATGGTGACTTTGAGGTGGGAATAGGCGTGGTTGACGGACGCCACCAATTTGCCGGGCTTCACGCCCACCCCGGCGAGGCTCGCCGCGATTCGCTCCAAGGC
>PUOI01000521.1 GCA_003552765.1 Candidatus Hydrogenedentota bacterium
ACCCGGCCCCTGACCCCCCGCGAAGTACAGGCCGTGGTGGGCACGATTGCGGGCTATGGCGGCGCGCACCTCACGCGGCAAAATATTGCGCTCTCCACCACGACCGGCGAGTTGCTGCATCGTCCCCACGAAGAAGAGTTCGCGGCCATAGCCAATTCCCAACTCGAGTTCATCGACGCCCTTGAACGCCAGCGGGAAGACAAAGCCCGGCAAGCCCTGGAATCCATGGGCGTCCGATCCATTGTCCGGGTGAGCGCCGACGTCGACTTCAGCAGCGGGACGGAACAGATCAAAGAGGTTGAAGAAGGCACGCTCCTGAGCAGCATGATTTCCGAGTCCACCACAACCTCGACCCAGAGTCTGCCCGAGGGGCCGCCAGGCGCGATAGCGAATCTTCCCGATCAAGATATGGCCCCCGGAGGGTTCGAGACGGAAGAGACCACTGAAGAGATTCTGGAGAACTTCGAGCCTAGCACCCGCATCGAACAGATTCAGCGCCCTCCCGGCAGAGTGGAGAGTTACCAGGTAAGCGCCTTCATTGAAGGCAATCGCGAGCCCGTGCTGGACGAGGCGGGCGAACCGACCGGGGACATGGAATATGTCCCGTTAGACGATGATGAGATCGCGCGCTATCAGGATTTCATCGCCGCCTCCGTGGGGGTTGATGCCGCTGACATCACCGTTTACGATCATCCCTTTAGAATAGACGAACTCGCCGAGGCGCGCGCGGCCATGGAAGAGATTGAAGCCGCCAACCTTCGCGAGATGCTCTTGACCTATGGCATGAATGTCCTGACGGTGGTGGTAATCGTCATTGGTTTCTTTGTGGTGCGGCGGCTATTGCGCCAGGCCACTGTTACGCGCGAAGCCGAGACGGAACAGGCTGCGGCAGAAGGACCGGCATTCAGCACGGAGGAGCAACGGCGGCGCCAGATGGCGGCAGAGGTGGAGCAAGCCTCTCAGCAAAGCCCCGAAGCCATCGCCGCCCTGCTCCGGACGTGGATAAGCGAATCGGAGGAGTAGAAGGTCCGTGTCCGAGACGAATGACGCCAATTCCCTGGACGGCCGGAAAAAGGCCGCCGTTTTGCTCGCCTGCCTCGGTCCAGAGGCGGCGAGCAATGTGTTGTCTCAAATGAACGAAGATGAGATCGATCGGCTCACCATTGATCTCTCAAGCCTAGGCGCTATCGACGCCGACCTGCGCGAGGCGGTGATGGAGGAATTCCATCACATGATGCTGGCCAACCGCTATGTGACCCAAGGCGGTCTGGAGTTTGCCCGGGGGTTGCTTGAGAAGGCTCTCGGTCCCGAGAAAGCCCTGGAGATCTTGAGCCGGCTTCAGAGCAGTCTTCAAGAAATTCCCTTCGAGTTTCTGAAGAAGGCCGATCCCGGTCAGATCTGCACCTTCATCCAAGACGAACACCCTCAGACCATTGCCCTTATCCTGGCCCATCTTGATCCCCAGGTCTCGGCCATCATTCTCAGCGCCCTTCCCCAAGATGTACGCTCGGAGGTGGTTATCCGGGTGGCGACCATTGATCGCACGCCACCCGAGATTGTCCGGGAAGTGGAGCGCGTTCTTGAACGCAAGATGTCCTCCGTCTTTAGCGAAGGCTTCACCTTCGCCGGCGGCGTCCGCGAGGTAGCCGAGATACTAAACCGTATCGAGCGCGGAACCGAAAAATCGATCATGGCCGACCTGGAGGAGCGCGATCCTGAGTTGGCCGATGAAATCGCCCGGCTCATGTTCACCTTCGAGGACGTTGTTTACGTTGAGGATAGCGGCATCCAGAAAGCGTTGCGCGAGATCGAGCAGCGTGAACTCGCGCTCGCCCTCAAGTCCGCCAACGATACCGTTGCGGAGAAGATATACCGTAATCTGTCCGCACGTGCGAGGGAGATGATACAAGAAGAGATTGAGTTCATGGGGCCGGTGCGCTTGCGCAGTGTCGAAGAGGCGCAACAGAAGATTGTGGGCGTCATCCGCCGTCTTGAAGAATCGGGCGAGATCATTATTGAGGGACGGGGAGGCGGAGGCGATGATGAAGTCATCGTGTGACGCCAATCGCTAGATGAGGTTGTGTGTAGGTTGTTTGCGTCCAGCGTGTGTGCGCGGCACATGCAAGGACTGGGCGCCGAAACGCGGCGGCGGTGGCCATAAGCCGCCCCGCTTTGAAGGCGAGTTGTGAGCGGTAAGACACGGATCATAAAGGGCCACGTGGCGCAGGCCGGCAACATCCACACCTACGAGCGCGAGGTGCTTGAGCAGGTATTGCCGGAGACGGCGGCCGCCGTCGAGGAAGAGGAGACGGTCGACACCTCCGAAGTGCTCGCCCAGGCGCAAGCCGAGGCCGAACGCATCATGCAAGAGGCGTATGAAGAAGGCATGCGCCAAGGCTTGGAAGCGGGGCGCGCGCAGTTCGAGCAATCCGTGGCGCACGCGGCCACGGCGGTGGATCAAGCGGCGCAGGAGGTGCAGCGCGCCTACCGCGCGTTCTTGGAAAGCCTTGAGCCGCAAGTCGTCACCTTGGCCCACAGCATCGCCACGCGCGTCCTTCAGCGAGAAGCCCAGATGGACCGGGAACTGGTGGTCCGCACAGTGCGCTCCGCCCTCGAACTCATGAGCGATCGCGCCCGCGTAACCGTGCGCATGAATCCGGCCGATCATCAGGCCTTGCGCGAACACCGGCCTGAACTGCTCGAAGCCTTCGAGGGCATCACCCAGATTGACTTGATTCCCGATTCCCAGATTGGATTGGGCGGTTGCGTGGCGGAGTCGGACACCCTGGTGGTGGACGCCACGCTTCATGCGCAGTTAACCCGCATTCTCAATGAATTGCGCGGCAATGAGACTCCCGCTACATGATGAACATCGAGGAATACACAGCCACGGCGCAAGCCAGCCAACCCCTTGAGGTATACGGCAAGGTGGCGGATGTCGTAGGGCTGACCATTGAGGCCACCGGGCCTCCCATGCGCATCGGCGACCTATGTTATCTGCGCTCCGAGGAAACCGAAACAGACCCCGCGCCCGCTGAGGTGGTTGGGTTTCGCGGGCAACGCTTCCTGCTCATGCCTCTGAGCGATATGCGGGGCATTGGCGTGAACAGCGTCCTCATCCCCACCTATGCCCCCCAAAGCGCGGGGGTCGGCCCTGGATTGCTGGGCCGCGTACTAGGCAGCCTGGGCCAACCCCTGGATGGCGGCCCGCCGCCGGAGACCACGGGTTC
>PUOI01000333.1 GCA_003552765.1 Candidatus Hydrogenedentota bacterium
CCTTGAACCCGTCTACGTCCGTACTCACTTCGAGTCGGACTACGGCGCGGCCCCGAAAGTGGAGATGCCCCATGGCCAAGAGTTGACCGTGCTGATTCAGGATTTCGCCAGCGAGCGCTGGATTGGGTTCGAAGGGGCGGTCCTTGAGAACCCCAGCTTCGACATCTGCACGACACAGTTGGACATCAGCATCAAGGGCGATTGCGCCAAGCTGGCCGAGGAGATGGGCGGCTTCCATTGGATGATCTGCTACGGCAACTACCTCCGGGAAACCGGATACGCCTTGCGCAAGGCCGGGATAGGCTGGCTGAATCTGAGCCAGGAAACGTAGCATCGCATGGATAAACGGCCGCCGCCCGCTTTGGGCGGCGGTCTTCGCTTGGCGCCAACCATAGGGAAGAGTCAGTTGATGGATATGAAGACGTTTATCATTGGAATTGCTATCTTCGGCGTGTGCCTGACGCCACTACGCGCGGAAGAGGATGTGCCAGAGTATACCCTTCCCGATCCCCTGGTCTTCGAAGACGGGGAACCGGTGGAGGATGCGGAGGCGTGGTTTGATCAGCGGCGTGCCGAGATCCTTGAGCTGTTCCGGGAACACGTCTATGGCCGCAGGCCCGGTCCGCCGGATTCGGTGGAGTTCGACATTGTGGAGGAGGATCCCGAGGCCATGGACGGGAACGCCACCCTCAAGCGGGTCGATATCACCAGCATTCAGGGCGAGGGCGAACATACGTTCCAACTGATCCTGTTCACACCCAATGACATGGAGGAACCCGTGCCGGTCTTCCTTCTCATGAACAACCGGGGTCCCGAGAACACCGATCCCACGCGGGAAGAGAAATCGGGTTTCTGGCCCGCCGAGGAGGTCATTGAGCGGGGGTATGCCGTCGCCGCGTTTCAAGTCAGCGATGTAGCGCCAGACTCGGCGGACAATTTCCGCGACGGCGTCATGAGTTTGTTCGACGATCCCGAAGCGGAGCGCGAGCCCGATGGCTGGGGCGCGTTGGCCGCCTGGGGCTGGGGCGCCAGCCGAGCAATGGACTATTTTGAGACGGACGATGCCGTCGACGCCTCGCAAGCCGCCCTGCTCGGCCATTCCCGGGGCGGCAAGGCGTCCCTCTGGGGCGGCGCGGAGGACGAGCGGTATAGCATCGTCATCAGCAACAACTCGGGTTGCGGCGGCGCCGCGATCTCC
The DNA here is from genome assembly GCA_003552765.1 of Candidatus Hydrogenedentota bacterium. GTDB lineage: Bacteria > Hydrogenedentota > Hydrogenedentia > Hydrogenedentales > SLHB01 > SKRY01. The sequence continues at coordinate 1,199 of PUOI01000333.1, forward strand.
CGCAGACGGTTTGGGGAACGCGTAAGCCAGATCAACGAGAACTTCCCGCACTGGTTTTGCTTGAACTTCCGGGAATACAACGGCCGCGAACACGCGCTGCCTATTGACCAGCATCAGCTTGTGGCGCTCATGGCCCCACGCCCGGTCTACGTGGCCAGCGCCACGGAGGATAGTTGGGCCGATCCCCTGGGGGAATTCCTCGCGGCCTACCACGCCGGACCGGTGTACGAATTGGTGGGGGAGGAGCCATTACCGGTGGACGAACAGCCGTCTCCAGGTGAACCCGCCCAAGGAACGGTGGGATATCACATCCGCGAAGGCAGCCACAATCTGACGCCGGAGGATTGGCATCATTACATGGACTTCGCGGACAAGCATTTTGATCGCTAAAGAAGCGGTTGGAAGCCTTTCGAGATCTGTAACACAACGTGCGAGAGGAGTTTCCCATGAGTATGACCACAGTGGCCGCCCTTACCGGGGCGGTGTTCCTGACCTTCACGCCGATCTATGAGGAGGACGAAGTGCCGTATTATACCCTGCCCGATCCCTTGGTCACCGAGGCCGGAGAACCTGTGGACAGCCCGGAGATGTGGCGGGAGGTGCGCCGGCCGGAAACGTTCGCGCTCTTTGAAGAGCATGTCTACGGCGAGTGGCTGCCGGATCCCGAGTACATGCGCTTTGACGTGGTCGATGACGAACCCGAAGCCTTGGACGGCAAAGCCACGCGGCGGCAGGTCGTCATCCACTTCACGGAGGAGGATGAGCGGCCCAGTATAGAACTGCTGCTCTACTTGCCCAATGACGTGGAAGGTCCCGTGCCCATGTTTCTGCACCTCAGTTTCTGGGGCAATCAAGCCATCCACGAAGACCCGGAGATCCGCCTGTCGGAACGCTGGATGCGCGGGCACGGGGAAGGCGTGGAAGACAACCGCGCCACCGAGGCCTCCCGCGGGGCAAGCCCCCAGCCCGTGGAGGCCATCCTCGAACGGGGATACGGCCTAGCGAGTTTCTACTACGGCGATGTCGCGCTCGATGATGCGGACCGCTACCGGGAGGATGCACTCTCGCTGTTTCAAGACATCGACGAAGAGCGCGGCCCCACCGATGCCGGCGCAATCGGAGCATGGGCCTGGGGATTGAGCCGGGCCCTGGATTATCTGGAGACGGACGAGGACGCCGACCACGAACGCACCGCCGTCATCGGGCATTCGCGCCTGGGCAAGACCGCGCTCTGGGCGGGCGCCGGCGATGAACGCTTCGCCATCACCATCAGCAACAATTCCGGCTGTGGCGGCGCCGCCCTCTCGCGCCGCCGCTTTGGCGAACGGGTGAGCCGCATCAACGACAGCTTCCCCCATTGGTTCTGCCACAACTTCCGGGAGTACAACGAACGCGAAGACGCGCTCCCCGTGGACCAGCACCAGCTCGTAGCGCTCATGGCGCCGCGCGCGGTGTATGTGGCCAGCGCCACCGAAGACGAGTGGGCGGACCCGCGCGGCGAATTCTTGGCCGCTTACCACGCTGGGCCAGTATATGAACTGTTCGGCGAGAGCCCGCTGCCGGTGGATGAAATGCCGGAACCCACCCAGCCCGCTCACGGGACCGTCGGATATCACATCCGGGACGGCGGCCACAGCCTTGCGCCGGAGGACTGGGAGCAGTATCTCGACTTCGCGGATACGTACTTCGGTCGGTGAATCCCGTCACACGGACCAGCTATTGCGTTGGACGAGGGCGTTCTTTAGCCCTCGTCCAGCGGCGTTTTTGGGAGAGACGTTGCGTCTTTCCGCCGATGGGCCGTTGCAGGGAGAACCGTCAATGGACTACAATAAAGATTGGCGGCGTTAATTGATGCAATGTGCTCACAAACGGAGGAGTGCCCCACTTACCAAGACCATGACACAGGATTCCACCTCTTTCGGCCGCGGGAATAGCGTTCCCCCTGATCCCACGGGCAATGTCGCGGAGCAGCGTCCCCTGATCGAAGTGGGGATGGATGGCGGGATCCGCTCCTGGA
>PUOI01000034.1 GCA_003552765.1 Candidatus Hydrogenedentota bacterium
AACACGGTTATGCGGTGGGGCAAGAAGAGTGTGGCCGAATCCATCGTGTACGGCGCACTGGGCATTATCGCGGAGCGGATGCCGAACGAGAATGAACTCAGAGTATTTGAGACGGCGCTGGAAAACGCCAAACCTCTGCTGCAAGTGAAGTCGCGGCGCGTGGGCGGCGCCACCTATCAGGTGCCCGTCGAGATCGCGCCGGCGAACCGGACCGCTTTGGCGTTTCGCTGGGTTATCGGGTTCTCGCGGGGGCGCAGTGAGAAGACCATGGCGGAGCGTTTGGCGGGCGAGTTGATGGACTGCTATAATAATCAGGGCGCAACCATCAAGCGTAAGGACGACACTCATCGGATGGCCGAAGCGAACAAGGCTTTTGCCCACCTGCGCTTCTAGACAGTGGCCGGTGGCGGCGGGACGCCCATGGCGGGCGCCCTGGATCGGCTGCTCCCTTTTCTCTGGATATGTGCGGCTGGCCCTTCCCGGATTGAGAAACGGTTAATCCTTCAACCCAATACGGGTCAGTCAATCCGTCTCCCTTGAAGAATACATAGCTCAATCCCTTGGATTGTTGCGCGCCTTCCCATGGGCCGCGTGGGACATGGAGGCGCGTGTGCGTTGTGGTTTTGCTTGGGCCAACGCACAGCCGGGGCGGTGTGTGTGCGCCGCCTTCCGGAAACGCCGAAGCTGTGGAAGAAACGTTAACGCATTCAGTATAGTAAGGAAAGTTAGTCGTGTCTCGACGCCGTTACCCGCTGGAAACCGTTCGTAATATCGGCATCATGGCCCATATTGATGCCGGTAAGACGACTGTGACCGAACGGGTCCTGTTTTATTCGGGCCGCCTGCACAAAGTGGGCGAGGTCCATGAAGGCACCGCCACCACGGACTACATGGACCAAGAACGCGAGCGCGGGATCACGATTACATCTGCGGCCACGGCGTGTGAGTGGAACAATCACCGGATCAACATCATTGATACGCCCGGTCACGTTGATTTCACGGCCGAGGTGGAGCGGAGTCTGCGCGTGCTGGACGGGGCCGTCGCGGTGTTTTGCGCGGTGGCGGGCGTCCAGCCGCAATCCGAGACGGTGTGGCATCAGGCCGACCGTTACAACGTGCCCCGTGTCGCCTTCATCAACAAGATGGATCGCGTCGGCGCCGATTTCGCCAAGGCTGTCCAAAGCATGCGCGAACGTCTTGGGGCCTTGCCGGTGCCGCTTCAGATTCCGGTGGGTGAAGAAGAGAATTTCCGGGGCATCATCGACGTGGTCAAACGGCGGATGGTGACGTGGGAAGGCGAGGGCATCCACGCCAAGCAGGTCTTCAAGGACATTCCGGAAGACTACGTGGACGCGTATGAGGATGCGCGCCTTGCCGCGGTTGAGATGGCGGCCGAGCTGGACGAAGTCGTGATGGAGCGGTATGTCCACGAGGAAGACGTCACCGACGACGAGCTTCAAGCGGCGGTGCGTAAAGGGACGCTCGCTTTGGAAATCGTGCCGGTCCTTTGCGGCACGGCCTTGAAGAACAAGGGGATCCAGCTGCTACTGGACTCGGTGGTCGATTACTTGCCCTCGCCGGTGGAGATGCACGCCATCGTGGGGCTTGATCCCAAGGACGAAAGCAAGGAGCTGACGCGCGAGCCCTCGTACGATGAGCCGTTTAGCGCACTGGTGTTCAAGATCCTCACCGACCCCCACGTCGGGCGGTTGACGTTTGTCCGCGTCTATTCCGGGAGCATCCGGGCCGGCAGCCAGGCGCTCAATGTCCGCACGGGGCGTAAAGAGCGGCTTGGGCGGCTGCTGGAAATGCACGCCGACGAGCGGATTGAGCTGGATGAACTTGGAGCGGGGGACATCGGGGCGGTGATCGGAGCCAAGAAGGCCACGACAGGCGATACGTTTTGCGATCCCAACGCCCCGATCACGCTGATGTCGGTCAAGTTCCCCGAGCCCGTGGTTCACGTGGCGATTGAGCCCAAGAGCCGCGCCGACCAGGATAAGCTGTCGGACGCCTTGGTGAAGCTCAGCGAGGAGGATCCGACGTTCCGCGTCCGGCAGGACGAGGAAACCGGCCAGACCATCATCGCGGGCATGGGCGAGTTGCACCTCGACATCATTTGCGACCGCATGAAGCGGGAATTCAATGTTGGGGCGAATATTGGGCGTCCGATGGTGGCCTACCGCGAAACCTTGCGGACACGGTGCGAAGCCGAGGGCCGGTTTGTCCGGCAATCCGGCGGGCGCGGGCAGTATGGTCACGCTAAGCTGGCCTTGGAGCCCGGCGAGCCAGGTTCCGTCTTTGTCTTCGAGAACCAGATCGTGGGCGGGGTGATCCCCAAGGAATTCATTCCCGCTGTGGAACAGGGCGCGAAAGAGGCCTTGGAAAGCGGAATTATTGCCGGTTACCCCATGGTCGATGTGAAAGTCATCCTGTTGGACGGCAGCTACCATGAGGTGGATTCGTCCGAGATTGCCTTCCAGGCGGCCGGGTCCATAGCGGTCCGGGAAGCTGCCCGGAAGGGGCAGCCCGTGCTGCTGGAGCCCGTCATGGAAGTTGAGGTGGTGTGTCCGGATGAATACACCGGCGAAGTGATTAGCGATTTCAACGGCCGCCGGGGGCGGCTGGAAGGCATGGAGCAGCAGGGTAACGTGCGCAAGGTGCATGCGAAGGCGCCGTTGTCCGAAATGTTTGGATACGCCAACGATATTCGCTCGCGGACCCAGGGCCGGGCCTCGTACAGCATGGAGTTTTCGGGATACGAAGAGGTTCCGGCCAATGTCGCGCGGGAAATCATGGAGCGCAGCGGCGCCGCGTAGCGCGTGGAACGCGCGGATGGGCCGGAGCTAGGCTGGCGTTTGTGGAAATTGGAGTGTTAGGGAAGGAGATGCAGGTCAATGGCGAAGCAAAAGTTTGAGCGGAAGAAGCCGCACGTCAACATTGGCACGATTGGTCACGTGGACCACGGCAAGACGACGTTGACGAGCGCGATCACGAAGGTGCTTGCCGAGACGGGCGGCGCGACGTGGATGGAGTTCGACAGTATTGACAAGGCTCCGGAGGAGAAGGAGCGGGGCATCACGATTTCGATCGCGCACGTGGAGTATGAGACGGAGAACCGTCACTACGCGCACGTGGACTGTCCGGGTCACGCCGACTATATCAAGAACATGATCACGGGCGCGGCGCAGATGGATGGTTCGATTTTGGTGGT
>PUOI01000223.1 GCA_003552765.1 Candidatus Hydrogenedentota bacterium
CTTCTACGCTATTCCACAACGCAACAAAGCGCATTGCCGCAAACCATGCTCCATTGCATTCGTAGCAACGCGCAAGGCAAAGAGACCCTCTCTTTCACCTTACCTTCGATCATGGCCCAGCTCAACGTTTGGAATCAACCCCAAATCCAGCCTCAAGAGCGGTTGCAAAAGCACAGAACGCCCCTTCTAGTGCTCTTTCTTTGGAATAAGATGGAAGCCAACCACGCTGCGGTCCCTTACGCACCCGGGCAACGCGAGTCTCATTATAGGTGGTTTACTGCTGGCCTATGTCCATCATTTCTTTCTTCACGATTACCGCAAGGACGATATCGATCCACATCGGAATATCCCCGGGAAGGGACAGCTTTTCAGATTCTTGCGTAAGGGTTCTTATGTGCTTCATGGCATACGCCTCCCATAACACATTGCAGCCGCGCCAGCGCGTTCGCCGCCCTCACGGCCACAGGCCAGTCCCGTCCTCGTGGGGCGTGGGTTTTGAAACAGCCAGCTAACGGTTAGTCCGAATTCGCCTCCCCGCCTCGCCCCATCATCCCGATAATGCTGCGGGCGCCAAAAATGGCGTTGGCCTGGGCCTCCTCGAAAGACTCAATAAGGGAGCGCTGCTGCTCAGGATCGGTCACGCCATGCTCTTCGGCCACCATACGCAAAGTATGCTCCTGCTGCTCCTCCACGAGTTCCCGCATAATCGCCCCGGTTTCCGCCATCTCCTGGCGCAAAGCCTCGCGCTCTTGGCCTTCCGCTTGGCGCATCCGTCTCTGCAGGTCGATGAAGTGTTCGCCATAGTCCATCATTACCGCGAGCCGTTCCTCGGAGGCGGGATCGTCCGCAGCTCTAAACTCTTCTTGCATGCGCTGCAGCAGCCCTGCCTGGACGCGCTGTTCGACTTCGCCCAAGCCCTCTCGAATCCGCGAGCCCACCGCCTCCAATCCTTCGCGAACACGCTGCTCAACCCGTTCTTCGAGTTCGTCTCCGTTTTGTTCTTCCAAGCGGTCGCGTATAGCGTCACGCCAATCGATGGCGGCCTGTTGGTCACCGGCCTCCCCCTCGGGCCTATCGACTTCGGCGGCTTCCACCTCCTCCGTTTCGCGGAGAGCCTCCAAGCGCGTCTCAAGATGAGCATTTTGCCGCGCCAACCGTTCGGCCTGGCGTTCCATGGAGTTCAAAGCCTGTTGCGCCTCGGCGAGTTTCTGCTCACTCTCCAAGTATTGACCCCGAAATCCTTCCACGTCTTCCCTCACACTATACTGGCCAGCGATAACCCCAGTAGCAGCCCCTAGGGAAAGGGCCACAATCGCCACTATAATAGTCTTTGCCATGATCCGGTTCCTTTCTCGGGTAGTCTCGCATCAAGCGAGCATGCCATTCTCCACCTTTTCGGTATTGGTGGCCCATCTTACGTTCTGAAGAATTGGACACCCGAGCCGCCTCATAGGTTTCAAATCGGCTGACGCAACACGGTTCCGTCATTCTGGACAGGGCTGCATACAGTACTGGCGTGAGCGCGCACCCTCCTGTCGCCGTCCTCCACGAAACGTGCGACCACTCGGTTTTGGGGCCGCGCCCCGCATTGCAAGGTCCCCTGGTCAGGAAGAAGCGCCCCCAGAAGTGTCGTCTTCTCGCGCAAAACGCACCCAGCCCCCGGATGCTTTTGGCAAGATTACGGTTCGGACTTTGCCTTAAGAGCCCAATCATGGTAGAGTATTTCCACGAGGACTCAAAGCAACCAGGGACTTTTTCTAGAATGAATAAGGAAGATCTGCCAGAATCGCCCCAAGCGGCCGAACCGGACTATTCACGGCGGGCTCAGGAAGCCAAACGCGAAATTCTCGAGTTTGGGAAGATGGTCGTGTGGTTTTTGATCTTGTTCTTCGCCCTGCGCTACTTCGTCGTGGAGGGTTACGAAGTTCAGGGGCCTTCCATGGAGCCGTCCCTGGTAAACAACGAACGCATCCTTGTGCTGAAGCTCCCCCATTTCCTCAGCCAATTCAGCCCGTTCGAGAAGCTGAATCCCATCAAGGAAGGCGATATAGTCGTCTTTGAAAGCCCGAATGACCACCAGAAACGGTACGTGAAACGGGTCATCGCCAGGGGCGAGGGCCGTCGGCCGACAAACGTGGCCGATGCGGGTCAGCATGATGGCGCCCGTTTCCCCGCGGATACTGTTCAGGTTCGCGTGGAGGATGGCGAGGTATACGTGAATAACCGGCGCGTGATGGAGGATTACGTCAAGGAAGCAGCGCGGCCGGGGCCGAACTTCCACGATGAGGTGGCGCTCTACCCTGGAAGTTACTATGTGCTCGGGGATAACCGGAACGTATCCAAGGATAGCCGCAGTTTCGGCCCGATCGATGACAACCGCATCATTGGACGGGCCATCCTCCGCGTTTGGCCACCCAGCCGAATCGGTTTGATTCAATGAAAACGCTTGTGTTTTCCGACGTCCATCTGCCGGTGGACGGCGGAGGCTCCGCGTCCCAAGTCCGTTTCATCGAGTTTCTCCACCGCATTGACCCCGCCGAGGTGAATCGCGTCATCGTCTTGGGCGACCTTTTCGACTTCTGGTTCGAGTATCGCCACGTCGTGTTCTCGGGCTATTTCGAGGTGCTCCGGGCGTTGGCCGCCTTGCGCGACGGCGGCGTCGAACTCCATTTCGTATGCGGCAACCACGACTTCTGGGCGGGCCGGTTCCTGCGGGACCAACTCACCTTCACCCTCCATCCCGGCGAGACAATCCTGCCCTTCGGTTCCGAGCGCGTCCTTCTGCATCACGGTGACGGCTTGAACCCCGCCGATTGGTCCTATCGATTGTACAAGCGGATCGCCCGGACGCGCCCCGTCATCGGCGCGTTTCGCCTGCTTCATCCCGACTGGGCCATGCGGATCGCCCAGCTTGTGAGCCATGGCAGCCGCAGCTTTCACAACACGGACGTCAGCAAGGGACACGAGATCGAGCCGCTGCGTCAGTTCGCCCGGCGCGCCTTGGCCGAGGGACGCGCGGACGTGGTGATGTGCGGCCATTGCCATTACCCCATTCACGAAACCTACGAAACGCCTCACGGGCAAGGCCGCTACATCAACCCCGGGGATTGGCTGTATCACGGCTCCTTCGCCGAATGGGAGGAGGGCCGCTTCCGCCTCCTATTGTGGGACAAAGAGCCCGAGGAAGTTCCCTGCGATGAACGCGGCCCCGCC
>PUOI01000366.1 GCA_003552765.1 Candidatus Hydrogenedentota bacterium
CTCGAAGGGGAGTGTGGTTGACATGCCGGCAAGATGCCGGCGGTACGTTTTCCCCTTGCACCGGGGGAGGGAACCGCGAATGAACGCGAAATGGGCTGGTTGGGGTTTGGGGTTTTGGGGTCTCGGGTTTCGGGAGCGGCGCGGTTCTTGGCGGCTTTGCGTGAGGCGGGCTTTGTTTCACGCAGAGGCGCAAAGGCGCAGAGGGACATCCTCGAAGGGGAGTGTGGTTGACATGCCGGCAAGATGCCGGCGGTACGTTTTCCCCTTGCACCGGGGGAGGGAACCGCGAATGAGCGCGAATGGGCGCGAATATGTATGAAAGGAGTTATTTGTGGAGGATTTGTACGCGCATCCCGAGTATTATGAGCTGGCGTTCGCGTATCGTGATTCGGCGGCGGAGCAGCGGGTGTTGGAGGCGTGCATCGCGCGGCATGGGGGACGGCGGGTGGAGCGGGTGTTGGAGGTGGCGTGTGGGCATGGGCCGCATGCGCCGTTGTGGCTGGAGCGGGGGTATGGGTACATGGGGCTGGATTGTTGCGCGGCGATGCTGGCGCGGGCCCGTGAACGGGTGGGGGATGCCGCTGGCGCGGCGTGGATTGAGGGGGATCTCGCGGATTTTGAGGCGCCGGCGCCGGCGGATTTTGCCTATGTGCTGCTGGGATCGCTGTATGCGCCGGACACGGCGGCGTTGCATGCGCACTATAACGCCATGGCGAGGGCGCTTGCGCCGGGGGCGTTGTATGTCTTGGAGTGGTGTGTAGAGTTTGAACCGTTTGTGGACATGGTGGATAGTTGGCGGCACACCTATGGCGATACGGTAGTGGAGACGGTGTATACGCTGACGCACTTGGATCGGTTGGAGCAGACGGTGGAGGAGCGGGTGGAGGTGACGGCGCATGAGGCCGGGGGCGGGCGGACTTTTGCCACGAGCGCGCGAAAACGGGTAATGTATCCGCAGGAATTCCTTCAGTTTATTGGTCATCATCCCGCGTTTGCGTTTGTGGGATGGTGGAACGAGTGGGACTTGGATGAGCCGCTTGATGGCGCGTATCCGATCAATCGGCCGCTGATCGTGATTCGGCGGTTGGCGTGAGGTGACACGGGCTTCCAGCCCGTGATTCATGGCCTGGAAGGCCATGCCACCTCTAGGCGAGTTCCCTTTGGGGATCGACACGTTTGAGTCTGGTGATTTTGTAGGCGTTATGAGCAATCCCGAGCCTAAAGAACCGGCTGCCCCGCTACCGGAGCTTCTTGAGGCGATCCGGGGATGCCGGCTGTGTGAGGCGCATTTGCCGCATGAGCCGCGGCCGGTGTTGCGGGCGGGGGAAAGCGCGCGCATCCTCATCGTGGGGCAGGCGCCGGGGGCGAAGGTGCATGATACGGGCATTCCGTGGAACGACGCGAGCGGCAACCGGCTGCGCGCGTGGCTTGCCATGGACCGGGACACGTTTTACGACACGTCGCGCATCGCGATCCTGCCGATGGGCTTCTGTTATCCGGGCCGCAACCCGCGCGGGGGCGATTTGCCGCCGAGGCCGGAGTGTGGCGTCGCGTGGCACGGGGCGTTGTGGGAGGCCTTGCCGCGCATCGAGACGGTCATCCTTGCGGGGCATTACGCGCAGCGCCATTACCTTGGGCCGCGGGCGGCGAAGAACGTGACGGAGACGGTGCGGGCGTGGCGCGAATACGCGCCGGGGTATTGGCCGCTGCCCCATCCGTCTTTCCGCAACCTCGCCTGGCTGAAGCGCAACCCGTGGTTCGAGGCGGAGGCCGTCCCGGAGCTGCGGGAGTATATACACGGCTTGCTCGCGGAGACATAAGCGCGGGCAATGCAACGACCGATTGGAAACAACATCTACCGCGTGTTTCGAGCACTATCCAGCCATTCTCACTAGGATTTAGCCTCGACCAAGGGACTTTTGCAAGTCGCTGAGAACGTTTGAGCTGGGCGCTTTACTCGCGAGGCCAGGCCATGCGGCTCATGTATGCCGGCAAGATGCCGGCGGTACGAAATCACCCGTTGGTTGAGGATGGCTGAGGTATCCGGCGATTGGGGATGCGGCGTTGGAGCCATGAAACCAAAGCGGGCGGCGGATCCCTTTCGCTAAGGAAACCCGCCGCCCGAATTGTTTTTATCGCGGCGCGAACGCTGCTTTAGTCGACTTCCGCTTCGCCCAGTTCCACCAGCTCGATACGCGCGCGGGGCGCGCCATCGCCATGGCGGTTGTCCAGGCGCAGAATGCGCGTATACCCGCCCGGGCGTTCGGCGTAGGCTGGGCCGAGTTCCGCGAAGAGTTTGCGCACGGTGTCGTCGTCGCGCAGGATGGCGAAGGCGCGGCGCCGGTTGTGCAGCGTGTCGTTCTTCGCCAAGGTGATAAGCGGCTCGGCGAAGCGCCGCAGCTCCTTCGATTTCGGCACGGTCGTGGTTATCGCGTGGTGCTGGAACAGCGCCAGCGTGAGGTTTTTCATGGTGGCCTTGCGATGGGCGGTGGTGCGTCCCAGCCGCCGGCCTGCTTTACGATGCCGCATGGACGCCAATCCTTTCTGCGTTTGGTTCGGTGGTCTATGTTCCAGCTCCTGCAGCGGAGCGGTCTTTTCCTGGGAAACGGCGGGGCGTGGCCCGCTTTCTATCTTTCGTCTTCCAGCTCGGAGAATTCTTCCTCGCCGGCGGTATCTTCTTCGGCCTCTTCCGCAGCCTCGTCTTCGGCGGCCGCGTAGGCGTCGTCGCCTTCTTCTTGCTCTTCCGATGGCTCCGCCACCGCGACGTGCATGCCAAAGGAAAGCCCCATGGGCTCAAGTTTGGACTTGATCTCGTCCAGCGAACGTTTGCCGAAGTTGTGAAGTTTCAGCATCTCGGATTCACTGTGCCGGATAAGGTCGCGCACGGTTTCGATATTGGCCCCCTTGAGGCAATTGGCCGACCGCATGCTCAATTCCAGGTCTTCCACGGGCTGGTTGAGTTTGCGGTTCAGCTCGGGGTCGGAGCTGTCCAATGGGCTCCCGTCGCCGGCTTCGCCTTCTTGCTGCACAAAAATGCTGAAATGCTCGATGAGGAGCTGAGCAGCCTGCTGAACGGCCGCCTCGGGCGTGATCGAGCCGTTGGTCCATACGTCGAGCACCAGGCGGTCATAGTCCGTCTGCTGTCCGACGCGGGCGTCCTCGACCATGAAATTGACCCGCTTGACGGGCGAGAAGTTCGCGTCCAGGTACAC
>PUOI01000461.1 GCA_003552765.1 Candidatus Hydrogenedentota bacterium
CTCGGCGGGACCGGGCATTAGAATCGGGATCTGCTCCTCGATGCCCACCTCGATATACCGTTCAATGAACTCCGGCTCGAACAGCGTGCCCATGTGGCTGTCGAGATGCGTTATCGGAAGGGCCATGCGCCGGGCCAGCTCAATCTGTGCGCGGATTTCCTGCTCAACCTCATCCGGCGTGGCATGCTCCACGACGTCGCTCACGCTGCTCCACATGTAGCCGTCGGGATCCAACAATCCCGGCAAGGGCCCCGCCACGGGACGCCAGCGGTACGGTCCCCATTCGGAAGTCAGCGTGAGGTGGAGGCCCGTGTCCACCTCGGGATTCTGCTCCACGTAATCCCGCCAATGCGTCACCCACGGCGTGGGCATCATGACGCTCACCGAGTTCACCACGCCGTCCTCCAACGTCTCAATCGTGGCGCGATTGGTGGCCAGCGACATACCCGCGTCATCGGCGTGCATGATGAGTACCCGGTCCTCCGCATCCCATCCCAGCCGCTCGGCGTAGGTAGGCTCCTCCGCCACGGCCAACGCCGCCATCATCATTCCCGCGATCGCCATCGTGAGCCTCGTCCGCATGTCCGCCATCTCCTCTGTTCCGTCGTCTTTGCCGCTTATACTTGGCGGCCATAATAGCGGAGAACCCCTCGCCCAAGCGAACGTCCTCACCATCTGATGGAGATATCAACGTCGGTACGGTGGAGTTCTTCCCCCGTCTCGCTTCTTTCGCGCACTTCCTCGAGTTTGGCGATCCAGTTCTCTCCCTGGTTCCAAGGTTGCGGCTTCAACTCGAAGCCCCGAAGGCCTTGTCCCATCATCATTTCTTCGAGATGGTTGTAGATAAACACGCCCCACGTGTCCAGCGACATCTCCAGCGGGTCCAATCCGGGACAGTCCATATAGACATCTATCCCGGGAGTCTCGGGGGCTCCAATATGCAGAACGGCGTCGTCCTCCCACACTTCCAGCCCGACGGATATAATCCCGTGCCTGGGGGTGATTACGGTGTGGCAGCCCTCGCTAGTCGCCTCATATACGGTCTCAATGTCCTCTACCTCAAAGACGGCTTGCCCCTCGTAGTATGTCATGTCCATATGGCTTTTTTCGCCGGGCTGCACCGTGGCTTTTAGAGGCACATTGGCCGTTTGTCTTGCACTATAGACTGTGGCGCCATCGGCAAACAGGCCCGCGATGATGTCCACGTCCATTTCCAGACACCCTTCTTCCGGTGGCTCGGGCGGTTCCCAGTCCGTGGTGTCCACGCGCTGCACCGGTGGCAGGCCATAAGGCCAAGTCACCGTGACGGTTTCGGCGTCGAACTGGCCCTGAATCTCCGCGACGGTGCGGCTCAGAAGACCGCGCCCAATGTTTATGCCCGCCTCGGCGTTGAACTCGAGCCTGTAAAGGCCTGCCTCCAAATAGAGCCTGCCGGTGCCTAACTCGACGTTCTTCCGCGCAGTCCCGCCGGCATAGCCCAGCTCGTTCTCTTTCGTTGCGTCTTCCCAGTCAGAAGCCATTGATTCCGTGTGGAAATTCGTCAACGACGCATTGTCGATAATTGTTTCCGTGTGCTGATGTTCGAGGCCGTGGCCCGTTATCCGAAACCCTGCCCGGGCGTTGAATCTGGCGCGATTGGTTGGCAATGGAATGGTCTTGCGCATGGGAAGGACCGTCACATCGGTGGCGCCCATGGCGTAGTCGAAGTTGGCGTGACCAGCGAACTCTAACTCATAGAATCCGTCGCACGGTATCCAGATCCTCTGAATAACCTGGCCGAGGGCCATGTGCGAGGTGCGGAGCGTCTGACCTCCTTGCGCCGCCCCCAGCAGTTCGAACGCGATGGCGCCGGTGGCGCGGTCCGCGTCCACTTCGTTTGTGAGGATTGAACCCCATCCCCGTGTCTCCCACGCCCTCGTAGCTGACTGAAGATAGGGCGCCTCCATGACAAGCTGGTTGCCCGCCCCGCCCTGTTTCGCCGCGCCCGCGCCGATTAGGGGAAGCGCTTCGGACCGTGGCGCCGCATCAGACTTGGCCTCTTCGGCTTCCCAGTAGTCCACCACGGTTTCGCGCAGGGTCACCGTAGCCTCCTCAACGGCTTCCACTTCCCACAGATACTCGCTCCAGTCATCGTTCTCTTCCGGAGCGCTCGAATCGATGAGAATGTATCGCGCGTAATCGTTCACGTTGAATGGCCACTCCGGACCCGGCGCTTTCGGCGTTGCCAAGGGAATGTTGGTGTCGACGAGCGTATAGGCCAAGGTTTCCTCGGCGCCCTCAACAACAGCGATGAATTCGCCGCCAAGCCACGTGCCGCGGGCAGTGTCGTAGAGCAGGTACGCTTCAAAGCCTTCTTCTTCGTAAACCAGCTCCCATGCCTCCACCGCGGCGTCGCTCGCCGGGAGCGCCACGCCCACCCTTTGCTCCACCACGAATTCGAGGCCTCCTATCATCACCGCCTCGCCCGCGCTCAATTCGCGGGGCGCCCACTGAATGCTGAACAGTTCCTCTTCCGCGGGAACGGATTCGCCATCCTCGAAAGCATAAAGCAGATGCTGACGCGCCGCTGAATCCCACTCCGACCAGTACGTGAACGTCTTGTGCCCGGGAGTAGGTTCGGGGTCATCCGGTTCGTCTGGGTCTGGATCGGGTTCCGTTATGATGCCCAGCACGACATTGATCACTAACTGGATGTCGACGGCATTCACGTCGTCATCTTCATTCACGTCGGGATTGTAGCTGGGGTCGATGGGTATACCCAGCACGGCATTAATCACCAGCTGGATGTCCACCGCGTTGACTTCTCCATCGCCGTTGACATCGCCAAACACCTGCGCCCCGTGGGCGGAAAGGGCCATGAGACCAAGAACGGCGGCTAAAAATGCCGCGGTAATCAACGGACGCATGACGTATTCTCCTTAAGCTGTTCCCCCTTAGCGCAAGGGGACCCCACACCCCTTTCCCCGGATCAGCCGCCTGTTTACGCCACATTGCGCCGGACAAAACATTTACCGTGACCGCTCCAGAGAGTATTACACGACTACCCAATCTAGAGAGATAGTAATAACTCTATTGAGAAGTTTCAAGACGATGCGCATCCAATACCCGGCGGCGCACCATGGCTGTCATAGCCCTATCGCATCGTCATCAGTACGGCGTATGGTGGATCTCCATGTTGGTGTCGGCCTGTGTCGCCTCGGGTCC
>PUOI01000620.1 GCA_003552765.1 Candidatus Hydrogenedentota bacterium
AACGCCAATGTCCAACGCGACCATTTCCCGCAAGTTATCAATGCGCCAGTTGTCCTGTGGCTTTCGCCCATGGCCGAGTCCGCGTTCGCGCAAGCTGCTCCGGACCTTTGGCATTGGAGACAGGCCTTCTTTGATTTTTCTGTCCCGTTAGAGCGGCAGCGCGACCTCGAAGAACGGGAACTGGCGCTGCCTATTCCCGAAAGCACCTCCCTGGACGCCAAGGAGAAACGCGGCCGCGTCGCCGTTTTGAAGGACGCGCTTGCCCGGGAACGAACGTCCGCAACAGCCGAGTCCCCGGCCTCAAAACAGCGGCAGATGAGACTGCTTAACCAAATCGGGCTAGCGCACGATTCTCTCGGCGAATTGGAGGCCGCAACGGACTGTTTTGAACAGTGCCGGATAATCGCCCAGAAAATTGACGACCCTGGCACCATGGCTTCGGCCCTCGGCAACCTCGGCAATGTCATGTTCCAGCGCGGTAACCTGGCCCATGCCGAAAAGATGTACCGAAAAGCGCTGGAAATTTACGAGACACTCGGCCGGCGCGACGGCATGGCCAACCAGTACGGCAACCTCGGCATCGTCATGCGTCGCAGCAGCGACCTGCACCAAGCCGAGCAGATGCACCGAAAAGCGCTGGACATCAATCAGACCCTCGGTCGGCGCGAAGGCATGGCCAACGACTACGGCAACCTCGGCAACGTCCTATTCACACGCGGCGATCTGGACCCAGCCGAGCAGATGCACCGAAAAGCACTAGAAATCCATGAAACCCTTGGCCAGCGCGAAGGCATAGCCAACGCCTACGGCAATCTCGGCATCATCAGGCGCCACTGCGGCGACCTGGACGGTGCCGATGAGATGTACCGAAAAGCGCTGGAGATCTTCGAAGAGATCGGTTACCGCGAAGGCATGGCCAACAGCTACTGCAACCTTGGCATTGTCATGTTCCAGCGCGGCGACGTAGCGGGGGCGAGAGAGATGTTGACTAAGGCGCGGGACCTGTTCGAGCAGCTTGGAGCGAAGTCTATGGTCGAGAAAGTGCAAGGTTTGATTGACCAGCTGCCCTCGTAGCGAAGACTGAGCATGAGCCATACCGCGCCGGGGAGGGCGCGGGTGTGTGGAATGTAGGTGCGTTTGGGATATACTTGGGGCTTCGCGGTGTTACGATAGGGAGACCGTGATTCTTCTCGCGGCGAATGGCGCGTTTCCGACGTAATCCCGGTCATTTTGGTCAACAACCAACCGCAACGGAGTTCCGATTACCCATGGATGAGATTAGCCAGACCGCCAATGGCGCCGCCGAGGCGGCCCCCGAATTGGGCCCTGTCCGCCAATGGATCCTGTCGCATGACGAACGCCTTTCCTTCGCGGCGGCGTACGTCGTCCTCGCGGTGGGCCTTTCCCTTTTTGTGAGCCTGTTCTGGCTCTTGGTGCTTGTGGCCATCCACGTATTCTTGGAGTGGCTCAAGAAACGTTACCACGGCTACGAAGGGCGCGGACACGCCGCCATCTGGACCGTGTGGGACACCAAGCTCGACCTGGCCCTGGCCATGCTCGCGTTCGTGCTGGCGGCGTATGCCGGCGTCAGCTTTGGCGTGGCGGGGGCCCAGAGCGCCGGCCGTGCGGGCGTGCTGGCCAGCCGACTGGGCCCGCTCACGCGCGGGTTCGCCGCCGCGCGGGTGGTCCTGTTCCGGCTTTGGTTCGCCGCCCGCATCATCATCATCCGCAAGGCCGACATGGCCCGGGCCGCCGCGCGCGGCAAGCTCGCCGAGCAACAAGCGGCGGCAAACGCGAATCAAGACGCGGCGGCTGAACTCGAGCGCCAAAAAGCGGCCAACAAGATGGGCCCCATCCCTCCGGTTCCACCTTGGAAAACCGAATGGACACGCGGCGACTGGATCGCCCTCGTCTTCATCAGCTTCAATATAATCCTGCTCTTTATCAACCCCCTCATCACCGATCAGACCATTCTAGGCATGTTTGAAGGCTTTCGCGAGCAACTCCACCCCTGGCCCTTGTGAGTCATCCAAAAGGGGATTCCCACGGCGGTCACGGCCGACATGGGAATCCCCGTTCCATGGGTGTAGACTAGCTTAGGGCCGGTAGGATTCGTACTCCATCCACGCCTCGTCCTCGGGCGCGTCCGGGTCCAACGCGAACCATTGGTCCGCGTTCATATCCCATCGGGCCTGGTGAATGGGGCGATCCCGCTCGGGGTGATACGCCTTGACCGTCAGATCCTCTTCGGTGAGGATGACCGTGGTGGTGTGGAAGGAATCGCTGCCGCCGAAGCTGTCGCCGCCTTTCTCCTCCTCCACGAACCACAGGCCCGCGTTGCCGCCGCCCCGGCCGCCGATACCGCGCCGGCCCGCGGCCCAGCCACCGTGGCCTTGCACGACAAACCCGTTGGGATTGTGCGTGATGTAGTGTCCCTTATAGCTCCAGCCCACGATCTCGCCGGAGTCCTCGTCCTTGAGCACGTCAATGGCGTAGTACTGGTCCAGGTAATCCTGGCTCAGGTTATCGGTCAGACTCCATGTGTTGGGTTCGTAGTAGATGGTTTCAATGTAGGTGTTCTCGGGCTGTTCATCCGTGATGTGCATTGGCACGGTCCGGGTGTAGAGGTGATCATGCCCTTCCTTGATGAAGCGCACGTTGTTCCGGGCCAATACCGGCAGCCAGTGCTCAAAGATATTGCGGTTCTTCAGGCTCATGTTTAGCCGGACTGTCCCGAATAGTCCGCGGTGCCAGATCGGGATGATGTGTTTGTAGGTCTCGCCGGCAGCGGGCCCATCCCCGGGCTCCAGCAGGTTCTTGAGCCACTCATCTTGCCGAATGTCGCCTTGGAGGGTCTCGAACCAGGGCCACTCATCCGTGATGGGATTGCCCTCCCAATCCTTCAACCCCACATCGGGCGGGCCTTCGAAGTTTTGGCTGTTGTCCAAACCAATAAGCAAAAGATAATCGGAGAAGTGGAGCGCTCCATAGCCTCCTTTGCCGAAGCCTTCCCGCACATGATCCGGGTCCATGTTGGGATGGTCTGGATTGAACTCGCTGTAGAAGCCTTCGCTGCTGTAAGGCCAGTGGAAAAGCAACTGCATCCAGTTGCCCGCCACGTACTGGGGATACCCCGGCTCGGACATACCCGTGGCCACGCAGGCTGGCCAGCGGATGTGATGGCGCTGACCGGTTTCGTGATT
>PUOI01000623.1 GCA_003552765.1 Candidatus Hydrogenedentota bacterium
AGTAGGGAAGATGTTTGGACAGGGGATCGTCCACATCGAGCCGCTCCTCCTCCGCCAAGGCAAGGATGGCCGCGGCGGTGAACGGCTTGGTCAGGGAAGCGATGGGAAATTTGGTGTCCGCCGTGACGGGGACCTCATGTTGGGCGTTCGCCAACCCATGGTAACCCTCGAACTCGATGGCGCCATCCAGGCCCACGAGCGCGGCCATGCCGGGACCATCGGCCCTCAAGGCCGCGAACAGGGCCTTCGCCATGGCTTCCGGGCGCGGCGGCGGTTCGCTGGGATCGCCCCCGTGATCTTCCATTAGCTGGAGGATATCCTCACGACCCGTGACGCGGGCCATGTGAACGGGCGTCACTCTCTCGGCATAGGATCGCGCAGGATCGGCTCCGTGATCCAGCAAAACTTCAACGGCGTCCGCGCCGCCTTCCACGGTCCGCCGGAACAATTGGCGGGGATAATCCGTCTCGGCGAGTATCCGGCAGGCGAACGCCCACTCGCCGCCATGGTTCTGCACCTTGACCAACACGCGGTTGGTCCCCGCCTTGAGGTCCACGGGAACCAGGTCTTGGTCTTTCCGGACGGGGCGGTGCGTCCAGTTCCGGTGAACCTCCTGCCCGTTCACCCAGACCTTCACCGAGCCGCCGCTGCCGATGGCCATGACGGCTTCCCGAGCCTCCGGCGAAACAATCTCGGCGTACGCGTACGCCATGGCAAACGGCGTCTCTCCGAAATGCGCGGTGAGATCGGCGATG
The DNA here is from genome assembly GCA_003552765.1 of Candidatus Hydrogenedentota bacterium. Taxonomy (GTDB): domain Bacteria; phylum Hydrogenedentota; class Hydrogenedentia; order Hydrogenedentales; family SLHB01; genus SKRY01. The sequence goes on from PUOI01000623.1 coordinate 756, forward strand.
GGGCGGGGAGACTCCAGCGGCTCCCATGCGAACGATTCGCCATCAATCTCGAGCGGCATGCCCGCAGACAGGTCTCTGAGCGCGGGGACGCCATGATCCGTATCGAAGGCCTCCAGGCGTTCCGAACCGCGGGGCGGCGCCGTTTCGCTGGGTATGGAGATCGGTCCCAAGAGCAGCCAGCGATCCAGATGCGCCCCCGGTTCGAGGCAGGTTACGGCGCTGTTGCTGGCTTCGGCGGCCATGCTTATCCCCAACGCCAACAATGCCCAGCAGCACGCGCTCCACAACAGGCCGGTTTGAGCAAGCCGCTCTTGATGAGGAATCATGTGGGAGAGGTTTCCTTGTATTTGCGGTAGAGGCGGCGGAACTGGTGGTAGGTCAGCCCCAAGAGTTTGGCGGCGTGACGCTGGTTGTAGCGCGCATTCTTCAGCGCACGGTTGAGCAGGTCCTGTTCGGTGTCGCGGATGATCTCTTCAAAACTCTTTGGCGGCAGTTCGAGCGCATCGTCCGGCAGAGGGACGGTCTCTTGGGGAGGCTCCTTGCTGGTCGCGTATTCGTTCGCCTCCAATCCGGCGGATTCCGGGGCGGCGTAGGGAGTCTGGAAGGGGTCGAACGTGATCTCGTGCCGGCGGATGATGCTGTCGTCGCTGCGGTAGACGGCCCGTTCCACCACGTTCTTGAGTTCCCGGATGTTGCCGGGCCACGGGTGCGCCTCCAAGGCCTCGATCGCGTCCTCGGCGAATTCGGGGATGCCGTCCCATCCCATCTCATGCGCCATGCGGGCGGCGAAGTGGTTCGCGAGGTGCATGATGTCCTCGCGCCGGGCGCGCAAAGGCGGCACGAAAAGCACCTCGAAGGCCAGCCGATCCAGCAGGTCGCGCATAAAGGTCCCTTCCTGGGCCTTGACCCGGAGATCAGCGTTGGTCGCGCCAATGATGCGCACATCAACGGCGACGGATTGCGAGCCGCCCACCCGTTCAAACGACCCGTACTCCACGACGCGCAAGATCTTCTCCTGCACCTCCAGGGGGATGTTGGCGATCTCGTCCAGAAAGAGCGTTCCGCCATGGGCCGCCTCGAACCGTCCCCGCCGCTGTTTCGCGGCGCCAGTGAATGCGCCCGCTTCGTGGCCGAACAACTCCGATTCGATCAGCGTGGGCGCCAGCGCCGAACAGTTCAGCGCCACGAACGGTTCCTCCCACCGGCTGGACAGGAAGTGCATGCGATGAACGGCCAACTCCTTGCCGGTTCCCCGTTCGCCAATGACCAGGATGGGACGGTCGACGCGCGCGGCGCGGGACAGGGTTTCTTGAAAGGCGAGAAAGGTCTCGGACTGGCCCAGGGCTTCCGTGATGGGACCCGCGGCGCGCTGATCGGGCTGGTAAAGCGAATCGTGCTCGTTGGACATGGGTTTATCCTTCCAAGGTGTGGTTACACAACCCAAAGGTTAGCGAAATTAACCACGCCGTGTCAAGGCGCTTGCTTGCCCCGGAATCCCGAAACTCCTTGATACACAAGGAGTTACGCCACGCGCCCAAAATTGGCATGAATGTTGTTACATGGAAAGTGTAAGTGAACCGAAACCCTGTCCCAGCAAACGGACTTTGAACCCTAAGGAACGAGAGACATGAAGACCCAAGCCCCCCGCCCCGGTTTGAAGCAGCGCCTGTTTCCGCGCTCGCCCTTCAAAGGATTGGTGGAATTCCGCAACGGCCCCGATGGGCTCAAGAAGGCGGCCTACCGCAATGTGGGACGAGGCGGAATCTGCCTCGAAAGCTCCGAGATGCTGAAGCCGGGAAGCCGGATTCTGCTGGATTTCGGCCAGTGGCTTGACACGGCCGCCGAGACCGAGTGCATGGCGCGGGTCGTCTGGGCGGAGGCCACGGCCCAAGGCTGTATCGCGGGCGTGCGCATTTACCACGACGAACCGAGCGTGGGCGAAACGTTGTCCGCCCTGCTTCAGCAGGCAGCGGCGAAGTCTCCCCGTTGGGAAACGATGACGCCGTACGCAATGACTTTCAGGCGCGTTGAAACCGCTGTATCGGCGTAACCGGCGCAGGCGGGTTGGATTAGGCAGTCACAACAATGTTCCGGCAGACAGGCCGGGCGTACAAAATGGAGGACAGCACCATGGGTATCTTTTCACGGATGAGCGACATCATCAGCAGCAACATCAACAGCATGCTGGACAAGGCCGAGGACCCCGAAAAGCTCGTCAAGATGATGATCCGGGAGATGGAGGACACGCTTGTCGAGGTCAAGGCGTCGTGCGCTGGGGCCATGGCCACGAAAAAACGGATTCAGCGGGAGCTGAACACGGCGAACGACCGCGCCCGCGAATGGGGCGACAAGGCTCAACTCGCCGTGGACAAGGGCCGCGAGGACCACGCCCGCGAGGCCTTGATGGAAAAGAAACGTTACACCGGCAAGGCCGAGAGCCTG
>PUOI01000162.1 GCA_003552765.1 Candidatus Hydrogenedentota bacterium
CCGCCGGGTCACGGAGCGGAACGAGCGCGTCCTCATCACCACGCTCACCAAACGCATGGCCGAAGACCTCACCGAATACATGGCCGACCTCTACATTCGTGTACGCTACATGCACTCCGACGTGGAAACCCTCGAACGCATCGAGCTGATCCGCGCCCTGCGCTCCGGCGAGTTCGATATCTTGGTGGGCATCAACCTGCTTCGGGAAGGACTCGACATTCCGGAAGTGGCCCTGGTGGCTATACTTGACGCCGACAAGGAAGGGTATCTGCGTTCGGAAACCAGCCTGATCCAGACCTGTGGCCGCGCCGCGCGTAATGTGGCGGGGCGCGTCATCATGTACGCCGACCAAGAGACCGGCTCCATGCGGCGCGCGATTGATGAGATGACGCGGCGCCGCGAGAAGCAGTTGGCCTACAACGAGGCCCACGGCATCACGCCCCGCACCATCCAGAAATCCATCTCCACCGTGCTGTCCAGCATCTACGAACGCGACTATGTGACCGTGCCCAAGGCGGCCGAGGAAGGCGAGACGTACCTTCCCACTGGCAACATCGAAAAGACCATTAAGGACCTTCGCAAGCGCATGAAAAAGGCCGCGGACCAGATGGACTTTGAAAAGGCCGCCGAATACCGCGACCGCCTGCGCGAACTCGAAAAGCAGCAAGTCGAAGCGGGGCTGTGAGTTGCGGGAGCCTGGGTTTCGAGATGCCGCGATGTGGAGGCGCCAAGGTGGAGTGGGGCATCGTGCTTCAACAGAACAAAGGATGATTAGGTGATGAAGACAGCTAAGGAAGAAGTTCGCCAACTCTTGGAGGCGCTCCCGGATGACTCCACCTTTGAGGATATCCAATACAACATCTATGTGCGCCAAAAGATAAGCAAAGGACTGACCGCCGTACGGGAAGGCAGGGTGCTGTCGCAAACCGAAGCGGAAGCGCGGATGGCCCGATGGCTCGAGAATAGCGCACACAAATAACCCTTGGGAGACTCCAATGTCGATTAAGTACGAGCTGATCATCTACTGGAGTAAGGAAGACGAGTCGTTTGTTGTCGAGGTCCCTGAACTGCCAGGGTGCATGGCGGATGGCGAGACCTATGAGGAGGCCGTGGCCAATGCCCAAGCGGTGATCATGGAATGGATTGAGACGGCGCGGGAGCTTGGCTGCCCAGTTCCAGAACCCAAGGGGCGGCTGATGTATGCGTGATTGGCGCTATACCCGCAATGGGTGAGGCGGAAGCCTCCATGTAGTTTGGCGTTATAGCGCCCAGGTGGTGTAGAATCTTTTGCAAGAGGCAAGGGTTGCCACCAGAATATAGGGGAAGGAGGGTGAATGAGTACGATTTTGCTTGTGGATGACGATGTGGACTTGGCGGAGCTGATTCAGACCAAATTGTCGTCCAATGGACACGATGTCCAAGTTTCCCATACGGGCGAGGGCGCGTTTGAGCTGGCCAAGCGGGTGAAGCCGCACATCGCCATCCTTGATGTGATGTTGCCCGGCGTGACGGGATATCAGATTTGCCGCCGGCTTCGCAAGGACCCCGAACTGTACCGGATTGGCATATTGGTGCTCACCGCGCTCGGCGAAGAGCCGGAGATGCTTCACGGACTGGAGCAGGGCGCCGATGACTATCTCTCCAAGCCATTCAAACTGGAAGCGCTACACGAAAAGATCACGGCCACGGAGGAGTTGCTGCGGGCCATAAACACCCGCAATCCCATCACCCAGCTTCCCGGCACGGAAGCCATCAAACGGGAAATCGATTTCCGGCTGGCCCGGGGCAGCGCCATAGCCGCGTGTTATGTCGATATCTCGGGATTCAAGCCGTATTGCGCCGTTCATGGCCGGGAAGGGCATGGGAAGGTGCTGACGTTCATGAGCCAACTCCTCAGCGCCACCGCGCGGAAACTGGGCATCTACGAGTATGTCGTCGCTCATCTCGGCGCCGAACACTTTGTGGTGTTGCTGAACCTGGATGACTATGAACGTTACTGCAATACCCTGATGAAGGATTTTGATCAACAAATACGGGAATACCATTCGGCCGCCGAGCGCGAGCAGGGCTACGTGCTCGCCAAGGATAAGCGAGGAACGCAAGGGCGGTTTCCCCTGATGGCCCTTTCGGTGGGCGTCGCGCATACCCAATACCGGCGCCACAGAAACGCCAACAAGATGTTCGAGGTCCTTGGGCAGACTCGGCAGATGGCGAAACCTCAGGGTCAAAGCGTCATGTTTGTGGACCGGCGCCGGGCGGAGCGATAGGCGGCCATGGCGATTGCGGGAACCTACGAGGCAGTGTGCGTGTTTTGTTCGTCGAGTGATGCGGTGGATCCGGTATATGTCCAAGCCGCAAGGGACCTGGGCGGGCTGCTTCCCCGCGTGACGTCCGAACTCGTGTATGGCGGCACATCGGTGGGGCTTATGCGTGAGGTGGCTCAAACCGCGCGCGAAGCCGGCTGCCGGGTTTGTGGCGTCATCCCGGAAACGCTGGTTGCGGCGGGAATCGCCGAGGAAGAAACCGATGACCTCGTCGTGACGGAAGATATGGCGGATCGCAAGGCCATTATGAACAGCCGCTCCGGCGCGTTTGTGGCCCTCCCCGGCGGGTTGGGCACCCTGGAAGAGTTGCTTGAGATGATGACCCTCAAGCAATTGAAATACCACGATAAGCCCATCGTGGCGCTGAACACGGCGGGGTTCTACGATGCGCTCGGCGCGTTATTGGAGAACCTCATCGCGGCCCGATTCGCCAAGGAAGACTTGCGAGACTTGTACATCCGCGCGGACTCGCCGGAGGAAGCCATCGACGCGCTCGCACGTTATGAAGCGCCCCAACTCGAACGGAAATGGTTTTGATTTCGCCGTTGGTTAGCCCGCGAAAGAACGCCTGCTGATGTCCGACATCAACGAACGCCTCAACACCCTGCTCGGCGCCAAGGGGGTAATGCGCGGCAGCGATTGGCGAGACCGCATGGAGGCGTTGGAGCGGCAACGCCGGGAAGGCGCGTACGGCATTGAACGCGTTGTTCCCGGCGAACAGGTGGAGCGGGAGGCGGGGCGGTTCTTTCGCGTTCGCGAAACCTTTCCCTTGGACACCTATCAAGGCGCTCTTCCCTTGGGCAGCGCGCTCGCCGCAAGGCCCGAACAGATTGCCCTTTCCGCGTGCGACGAGGCGCTGGAGGC
>PUOI01000149.1 GCA_003552765.1 Candidatus Hydrogenedentota bacterium
CCCGCGCTTCTTCCTCGCGTTCGGTGCTGGCCATTGCGTTACTCTCCTCTGACTGTGGTTCCTATGGACTCACCGCGCAGCGCTTTCATAATGCTGCCGGGCTGCGTCAGGTTGAAGACAAGTATCGGCATATTGTTCTCTTCGCACAACGAGATCGCCGCCGTATCCATCACTTTCAGATTTTGGTTGAGCACGGCCCGGTAATTCAAGGTCTCGTACCGGCGGGCATCCCCATTAAGCACCGGGTCGGAGTCGTACACCCCATCCACCTTCGTCGCCTTAAACAAGGCCTCCGCTTTCAGCTCAATGGCCCGTAACGCCGCGGCGGTGTCGGTAGTCAAGAGGGGATTGCCCGTCCCCGCTCCAAGGATGACGACCCGCCCCTTCTCAAGATGCCGGATGGCGCGGCGGCGAATGAAGGGTTCGGCGAAAGGACGCATTTCAATGGCGGTCAACACACGGGTGGGCACCCCTTTGCTCTCGAGCGTGGCCTGCAAGGCCAAGGCGTTGATCACCGTGGCCAGCATCCCCATGTAATCCCCCGTGATACGGTCCACCAACTCCGCCGGGACTTGCGCGCCCCGGAAAATGTTGCCGCCGCCCACCACCAAGCCCATCTCGACGCCCATGGCGTGGACTTCGCCAATCTCGCTGGCGAATTGGCCAAGGGCGTCGAAATCAATGCCGCGGCTCTTGCCGGGATCCAGCGCCTCCCCGCTAAGCTTGAGCAGGATGCGCCTATAGGCGAACTGGCTCAACGCCGATTATCCTTGCTCGCCGGCGAATTGCTGTGCGATTTCCTCACGCTGTTCGGACTGTTGTCCCCCTTCAAGGTCCTCGCCCAACTGGAACCGGGCGAAACGGCGGACCACGATCTTCTCGCCGACCTTTCCGCTAAATTCCTTGACCAACTCCTCCACCGTCCGGTCGGGGTCCTTCACGAACTTCTGATGAAGCAGGCAGACTTCCTCAAACCACTTGCCCAGCATGCCTTCGGCGATTTTCGGTAAAATGTTCTCCGGCTTACCCATGTCACGGGCCCGGGCCATGAAGACCTCGCGCTCCTTGTTCAACGCCTCTTCGGGGATCTCGTCCTTGGAAACGTACTGAGGCGCCGTGCTGCACACTTGCAGGCAGAGATCCCGGCAAAGGTCCTGAAATTCCTCGCCGCGCGCCACGAAGTCCGTCTCGCAATTGACCTCCACCAAGACGCCGATCTTGCCGCCCATATGCACATACGACGCCACCGCGCCCTCGACCGCCGAGCGATGCTGGCGCTTCTCCGCGTCCGCAATGCCCTTCTCGCGCAGCCACGTCATGGCCTTTTCCATGTCGCCGCCGGCCTCGTTCAGGGCCTTCTTGCAATCCATCATCCCCGCGCCCGTTTGTTCGCGAAGGGTTTTCACTTCTTTCGCAGTGAATGTTGACATACTGGTTCTCTTCTCCTTGCTCTATGCTATGAAGTTACGGAATTTATTGCGCCGTTTCGTTGCTATCCGAGCCGGAGTGGACTTCGGCCGGCGAGTTGGCCTCGTCCGAAGCGGACTCCACGGGACTCTCGGGGGAAGCGGGTTCCGCGGCCGAGGCATCAGCCTGTTGTTCAGCCGGGGCTTGCGCGCTTTGCGCGGCGGCCCGCTCCCGCGCCAGACGGTCCTTGCGGGCTTGATCGCTCTTCTTATCCGCTTCCGACTTGCGCTTCTCCGCCACGGACAAACCTTCAATGGCGGCATCGGCAATCACTCGGCAAAACAGATTCACCGCGCGAATGGCGTCATCATTACCTGGCAGGGGAATCGGGACCTGATCCGGATCGCAGTTGGTGTCGACGACGCCTATGCACGGGATGCCCAGCCGGCTGGCCTCCTTCACCGCAATGCCTTCCTTCTTGGTGTCCACGACAAACAGGATGTCCGGCTGGCGGCCCATGTTCTTGATGCCGTCAAGGTTCTTGCGCATCTTTTCACGCTGCTTGCGCAGATGCACAACCTCTTTCTTGGGCAGTTTTTCAAAGCCCCCCGTCCGGTCCATTTCTTCGAGCTTATGCAGCGAACGTATGCTGCGGCGGATGGTCTCCCAGTTCGTCAAGGTACCGCCAAGCCAACGGCTGTTGACGTAGAACATGCCGCACCGTTCCGCTTCCCGTTTCACCGCTTCCTGGGCCTGCTTCTTCGTGCCCACGAAAAGCACCAAGCCGCCGCCGGCCACGGTGTCCCGGACCAGATTGTAAGCCTGCTGGACTTGCCGGAGGGTTTTCTGAAGATCAATGATGTAGATACCGTTGCGCTGACCGAAAATGTACCGCGCCATTTTCGGATTCCAGCGGCGCGTCTGGTGGCCGAAATGAATACCGGCCTCCAGTAGTTCTCGCATTGTGACCATTGGCATGTAATGACACTCCTATTTTGGGTTAAACCTCGGGGTCTTTCGGCCAACCCGCCGGAACGCGGCGGGCACCCTGACCATTTGGGAAGGAATCGGACCCCTGTGAAGTCAGAATCACCGTAAGATAGCATACCGCAGCGGCAACGTGCAACGTTCGGAATCGGCTTCAATCACCGGGTAAGCGGCTGGTCCAGGGAACAACATTCCCCGTACAACGCCGTATCCGGCGATTAGGGAAACCCCGCCGCCTTGCGGCGGAAGGCTTCTTTTTGGTCTAATGCGCCACCTGCGTGCGGGCGCCACTCCCAACACAAACCAAGGAGGTTGCCGTTCATGTTCCGTTCTCCCTTCTCGCTGGCCAGCGCCGCCATTGCCTGCCTTCTCGCCGCGCCGCCCGTCTTGGCCGCCGACGCCCTGTTGCTGGACAATGGCGACCGGCTCACGGGGGCGCTCATCCGGATCGAGGATGGGACCGTCCATTTCGACACCGGCTACGCCGGGGCGTTGACGATTGATCTCGGCGCGGTTTGGGCCATTGAGACAGCGGAGCCGCGTGTCTGGGAAGACGCGGCGGGCGAGCTGCGCGAGGGCCGCTTCATCGCTGCGGAGGATGGTGTTGGAGTGGCCGCCGCGGACGGTTTCCATGAAGTTTCCCCCGGGGATATCGCCGTGTTGTATCCGGCGGGCGTGGAACCCGGCGTCCCGGACGCGCCGGTGGAGCCCGAGGAGCCAGAGGAGCCCGAAGAGGAGCCGGGGCCGTGGAGCGGGGCCGTGGAGACGGGCGTCGCCTTTCGCTCTGGCCCCATTGACTCGTTCGACGGGCATGCCCGCCTCACCGCCAAGCGTGAGGCCGAGCGCACCGTGTTGAGCCTGAGCCTGTCCGGGGCCTATGGGGAGGTGGAATCGGAACTGAACAAGCGGCGGCTCAGGGGCCAGTCCAAGCTGCAAGTGTACTTGCAGGACCGGTTCTATGTGTATGGCCTGACGGGCCTTGAGCACGACGGGGGCCGGGCGCTTGACCTGCGGGCCAACATCGCCGGCGGGTCGGGATACGACATCATCGACAGCGAACGCCGTTTCTGGAGCGCCGACATTGGCGTGGACTATCAGTGGGAACGCTGGCGGCAGTACAATCCCGCCGAACGCCGGCGCGCCCGGGACGCCGCATGGGCCGAGTCCGTAACTGCCGCGCGGGCCTTTCTCGAAGATGTGCGCGCCGACCCCGAACGCCTTTTCAACCCGGCCGGACTACGGGAAGCAGTAATGGTGGGGTACGAGTTGTTTAATCCGCCCTTTGAGGATAGACGATCTGAACGGGATGACTGGAACATCCGCCTTTCCAGCTACTATGAACAGAAGGTGTTCACCCGGAGCGAACTGGAGCACGAACTCGTCGTATTGCCCAAGCTGGGCGACAATTTGGGGGAATTCCGCCTGGTGTCGGACTTGGGTTTCGTTACACCCCTCACCGACGCTCTCGACTTACGCCTGAGCCTGGAGTCGGAGTTCGACAGCGAGCCCGGACGCGGCGTGCGCGGCGAATGGGACAACACATTGCGGTCCACGCTCCGGTATCAGTTCTGAGCGGGCGTACCCGGCGCGCTCTTGCTGTTCGGTTCCCAAAGAGAGGTATAGCCTCACCTGCCGGACAGCGCGGCCCATGCGTCAAATGGAATTGCCCTGGGCATGCTCCATCTGGCACAATCCGCTTTTCCTTGCAACGCAACTACTCGAACTTAGGAGATCCATAACGCCATGTCCGCACCCCACCTCGATGACAAAATGAAACAGCTTATATCCGAGAGCCTCGACCACGCCATCAAACATTTTGATGATGCTGACGTTGTCGCCAAAATCCGTTCCATCAATATGATTGGCTGTCTCTTGCTGGGCCATCTCACGGACGGGGATTACTCGCCCGTGGCAGGTTCGATTGAGGTGCGCGCAGGCGGGGAGCCCTTCGGCATTGAGGCAGACGGCGCCGATGCGAGCCAACCCTATTATCAGTGGGTTGTTGGGATGGATGCGGATGATACGATGGAATTCGTGGACTTTGGCGCGCGGTACTGGCAGGAATGGGCAGAAACGGCGGGAGTAGCTTGGAACGCAGGACCACCGCCGAACGTGGTGTGGGGCCCGGCCAAACAGATCCCGGAGGAAACGGCGGTCTATTCCTTCGACCCGGAACTGTCTACCAACGTATGCAAGGCGATCGATGAGTGCATCGAGGCCCCCGCCAACCGCGACACGATCCTTCAGTGGGAAGATGCGGTCAACGACGCGGTGGACTACCTCATGGATACCCCTGAAGGGGTTGACTATCTCCTCGAGGCCGGACTCGCCTCGTGGGATGATGAAGAGGGGTTCGAGGATGAGGATGAGGATAGGGAATCCTGAGACGAGCACAATGGCGCACGCCTCCAAAAACCCACGCCGGGTCACGCATCCACGGGGCCGAACAAAAAGAACGCCTCCCCCTCCATCTTCCCCCAACCACAAAAAGGTGGGGCGAGAGGCTCAATGGGCTAGCACCTCTTCAGCCCGATTCGCGGATACCCCGATTGCGTCAGACCTAGCCTGACATTGCCATCAACAGTCAAATCCATCCCGTAGGGATGACAGCCGGTAGCCGGGGGCGTTTTAGATGACCACCCACACATAGAGACCAAGGTCCAACAGTGGTTGTGAACTCCAACCGGATCCAATCCAGCGGCCTAAAGCCGCGTTGTCCACAAATCAAGAACTGAAGGGGTACTCGTGGAGCCCCTGCCCTAAACGTGTGACCGCCGAAGTAAACGCGCCAAGAGGTGGCATGGCCTTCCAGGCCATGAATCACGGGCTGGAAGCCCGTGCTACGTCACCGCCAAGAATGGAGGCTATCCACAAATCAAGGGCTGAAGAGGCACTACGCCCTCTGGGCGCGCCTTCAGTCCACTACCGAGAACTCCCGGTAGTGGGATTTTCCTTCCAGCCAGTTTACTTCGACATTATCGATGCGCGCAAAACGGGGGCCGCCGCGCTCACACCACGTCAGCATGGATTTAAGTTTGTCGTTCGGACCCTCGAAGACCGCTTCCACCCGGCCATCTGGCAGGTTCCGGACGTATCCCTTCACACCAAGCTCCCTGGCTTTCTGGTACGTGGCGTAACGATACCCCACGCCTTGTACGCGGCCATCCAGCAATACTTGGACTCTGTCGGACATTACGCACGCACCTCCATTAGGCGCCGCCGGACCCTGGGATCGCCGATGGCGACAGCCGTCATGGAGGCCGCAAGCGCCGTTTGATCGTCCCCGCTGTTAATCTTCGGCGCTACAAGCGGCATCACGCTGCGCACGCCGGTCTCCGTAGCCAAACCTAGGATGGTCCTGTTCACGGCCCCATGATCACTCTGCAGCAACCGCTGAAGCAGCGAGAGCGCCCCGCGATCCTGGCCCTCGATCAGCGCGGTAATCATTCGCGCCCTACGGATGATGGCGCGGGGGTAGGGATCGTAGCGTTCTTGCAGACGGCTATTGAGGTACCTGCGTCCTTCAAAATCTCCGTCCCGCGCCAGCACCATGGCCGCCTCTAGGGCAATGGTGGGAGTGTCTTGAATCTCTTGACGGAGGAAGTTCGTACCGGCCGAATCACCGAGCTTGTGCAACACCCGCGCAATACGGAATTGCGTCCCCCCGGCCGTCCGGTCAAGCCGGCCGCGCAAGGTTTCCTGAATCCCCTCATCCCCCAGCAAACGCAAGGCGTACACTGCCGCCTCGCCCTTCTCTCCGCTTGAGGAGCCAAGCATATCGATCAGTATGGGGATGGCGTCTGTGCTCTCCATATGCGCCAACGCCCGCGCCGCCGGCGCCGCGATTTCCGCCAAACGGTCTTGCGCCATTTGCAGGAGCCGTTCTTCGTATTCCGTGTAGCCGTACAGACCCGCCACCTTCGCAGATTCCGCCCGGATCTGGCGGCTGCCGCTATCCAGCCCGCGCTCCACGGCCTCTCGTATGCCCTCGGGCTCCTGGCCCGCCACATACAGCCACTGCGCCGCGCTCAACGCGATGTCCCGATCGTTACTGTGCAACAGCTGGGTCAGATATCGCCGCGCCGCCACGTCGGTGCGCGAAGCCAGTACGCCCGCGGCCTGCATCCGTAACGGCTGATTGCCCGCCGCAGTCTCGAAAACGTCACGGGCGCGCGAGACGGCCCGGTTCACGATAACCCGTTCCTCTTCGGTCAACGCACGGGCCTCATCCAGCACGAACCGGCGGGCTTCCACCTGATCATCCTGGACCCGGATCTCCTGAATTCTGTTGAACAAATAAGGCGAACGTTTGCCGTCCTCGTCAACCACGGCCAAATAGTTTGAGCCAACATCCACCACCTGAACATTGGGCTGACGGGCGCCCTGTGTCAACACAACCGTGACCAGCACCGGTTCGTCAACCAAATCCTGCAGCGTATGGCCTTCGGGGCTGACAACGCGGACATCCGCCCCCGCCAGCCCGATGAAAAGAGCAGCCGCCACCACTCCAATTATCCTTAACATCACCGCATCACTCCTTCTCGTTTTGTATTAATTCCGAGTACCGTCTGCGTTGCGCAAGCCTTGCCTTCATAGACGAGCCGCGCCGCAGTTCCTTTCAGTCCTTGAGAAAAGATGTGCATCCCGGCTTGCCGCCCGCCATGACGCGTATCTTCACTAATGCAGATCCAACGGTTCCTCTTGCGTAAGCATATCAAGAAACCGCCGCGCCCCTTCAACCGATGGCACGAAGGGATTGATCGCAAATGCCTGCAACGCCGTCTCATAGGACTTACGCCGCACAGCCTCCAAGATCAGCCGGTCGCTCTCCTTCAACATGCAATACAGGCCTTTGAGAAACCGGGGACAGCTCCCAACAGGGAGGGGGCGGACGCCCTCTGCACTGATCTTGGCGGGAATCTCGATACTACAGTCATTCGGCAGATCCCGCACCGCGCCATCATTCCGTATGCACACAATGTGGCCATGTTCTTTCTTGTCTTCCAAGGCTTGAAGCAGCGGTGTGATGGTGCCATCGTACCATGCCGCATTCCGCCGCCGGGTTAACTCGGGGATTTCAACAAGATGCTTATCTTCGTACAACCGCAGGATCTCTTCCTCGGCCTCTTGGAGCACCTGCGCCCGGAAGCGGGCGCATCCCTTCTGGTTCTTAAGGACCCGGTCTTGGTGAAAGTAGATCCCGGCCCTCAGCGTCGGCACCATGCGAAAGAGTTCAACAAGCCCTTTATCAAACCCATTCTCCCCGCTGGTCTCAAGGCGCTCCAGAAATTGTACCATGCAACTGGCGCCGTTCACCTTGATGTCCTGAATCCATCCCATGTGATTCATACCAATGTAATTGATGTCAACGTGGTCGGTCGGACAACGGAGCAATTCGGCTACCTTGGGCGCATACGACGCGGGCAGATTGCAGGCGCCAATGACCCGGAGGCCCGTCCGCCGGGTGAGGGCCTCGACCACGGCGCTCTGGGGATTGGTGAGATTGATGACCGTGGCGCCGGGATTCACCTTGTCCAGAACCCGGCCGAACTCAAGCACAACCGGAAGCGTCCGCAATGCGCACGCCAGCCCCCCCGCTCCCAGCGCCTCATCACCTATCATGCCCGCCTTGAGGGGAAGGGTCTCATCCCTCAAGCGAGCCTCCATTCCCCCCACACGCACATGGTTGATGACGTAGGTGGCCCCCGTCACCGCTTCTTCAAGATTGGTGGAAGGGATGACGGTGGTGGGCAACCCGCTCCGCTTGAATAGCCGTTGACAGAAATCCGCTACGATCGGAAGCTTGCGGCCCTTCCGTCCGTAAAGAACAATTTCTTTCACGTTAACGTTGCGATATATGATGGACTGCACAAACTCCGGAATGTAGACACTGCTGCCGCCCAAGATCGTTATACGCTCAATCATCCCCGCAACACCTCCGCGTCCTTGCCGGCGGGCCCCTGTCTTCGCCGATAAACCAGCCCTGCCGGGACGGCCGATTCCGGTCCGCCCCCGCAGCGCACACACACGCGCATACCAGTAGCTCACTTCCGCCCTTGGGGCGGGCACACACTCTTACCCAAGTACACACGAATAGTACCACACCGGAACGGAATGTTTCCAAAGCCTCATCCGATTTTCAATGAAAACGCAGTAGATCGATTTAATTACCCTGATGTGATATTTCGACTATCGGGAATCAGAGCTGAAGCGGATCATCGCAGAGCGTCTCGCTCACGGCGGGCGCTTAAACGCAACGCGGGCCGCCTGGCGTCGCGCCAGACAGCCCGCGTTCAACGGCTTTACGCGCCGCAAAGGTTAACCCGTGTAGGAGGTCACCTCGAAGCCGGGCCGGTACTCACGCCGGCGCATGAAGTGATTGTTGGCCTCCTCGTCGTTGACGAACAGCTCCGACGCCGGATCAAAGGTCAGTTCGCGCTTCAGCTGGTAGGAGATGTTGGCCAAGTGGCAAATGCACGAGGACTCGTGACCGTCCAGCGCGGTACCGTGAATGTCTTCTTTCCGGCGGCTGCGCACGGCGTTGATGAAGTCTTCGTAATGGTTGCCCGTGGTCAGTTCGGCGATGCGCTCCTCGGCTTCCTCGGCCTCCGAGCCTTCGTCCGGAATTTCGTTGTTATCGGTGTCGTACAACGTGCCTTCCATCATCCAGCCGTCGGAACCGAAGAAGGAATTCGCTACATTGTTGCCTTCTTCGTGGAAGGAATAGCGGCCGCGGACATCGAAGACGAACTTGGTTCCGTCGGGCCACATGAAGACGCTGGTCTGCGTGTTAGGCGTGGTGGCTTGGTCTTCGTAGCCGTAGCGCCCGCCTTCACTGAACACGCGCGTGGGCAGGCCCTTGCCGATTCCCCAGATTCCAATGTCGGTCTGATGGACGCCCTGGTTGCCGATCTCGCCATTACCAAACTCAAAGAACCAATGCCAATTGTAATGGACATAGTTATCGTGGTAGGCCATCTCGGGCACGGGCCCCTGGAACAACGGCCAGTTGATATGATCCGGCGGATCGCTGATCGGCTCGAAACCAATGGAATTGCGTTCGCGGAAGCAAATGCCCCGGCCCATGTAGACATCCCCAATGACGCCTTCCCGCATCCGCTCCATCGCGCGAATCCACCGGCGGCTCGAACGGCGCTGGGTGCCGTGCTGCACAATGACGTCCTTGTCCTTCACGGCTTCGACGATCTGCCGGCCTTCCCAAACATTGTGGGACATGGGCTTTTCCACAAACACGTCCTTGCCCGCTTCGATCCCCCACATCGTTGGCAGGGAGTGCCAATGATTGGGCGTACCCAACGCTATGACATCCACGGAATCATCGGCGATCATGTCGCGGATGTCTTCGTACGCAGCTGGCCGGGCGCCGTCGTTTCTTTCTTCCCACTCGTCCGCGCGGTCCTCAAGGATATTGCGGTCAATATCGCACAAGGCCACGATCTCCGTGCCATCCACTTGATTCAGCCCGCCGGCGACGCTATTGCCCCGGCCGCGAATGCCCGCCACGCCAATCCGGACGCGGTCATTGGCGCCCCAGACGTTGCGTCCCATGCTGCCCGCCACGAACACCGCCGCGGCCGACGTTCCCAAAAACTGCCTTCTCGACACATCCATGATTCGTTTCCTCTCCTTGTTCCACCTCTAATTGATTGATGGCCCTCTCCTTTTTCCCAGCGGGGCAAAGGCGCACGGTGACCGCTGCCGGCGGCAGTGGATGACATGCATCAGCCATCGCAGTTATTCCCATCCCGAGCAAAATAGTCTGCCAGACCTTCTTTCACCAATTCAACAATGCAATGCCTCGCACCGCCGTATCCGAAGATTGGGGGCGAAAATTTGGCTTGAAAAACTCCCGTCGTTTCCACTACAGTTACCCGTCGCTGTGGCTGAGGAATGGATAGCCCCTTGGGCGGACGCCAGTGCACACCCCGGGGAACGGCAACAGAGGGTCCTGAAAAACCGGAGAACCAGAGATTCCCAGGTCCGCCGTGACCCGAATGCTCCGCGGCTGCAAAAAATAAACGACAACATGGAGAATGACATGGACAACGCAAAGCTAGTCTACAATGGCCAGGACTACGAACTCCCGGTCGTAGTGGGAACCGAGAACGAGGCTGGGATCGATATCAGTAAGTTGCGGGCCCAAACCGGAGCCATCACCTTGGACCCGGGCTATCCCAACACGGGGTCTTGTTTGAGCGCCATCACGTATCTTGACGGCGAGAACGGGATCCTGCGGTACCGGGGCTACCCCATCGAGCAACTGGCTGAATCCGCGACGTTCACCGAAGTGGCGTGGCTGCTCATCTACGGGGAGTTACCCAATAAGGCTCAACTCGGGGACTGGCGCCGGCAGCTCTCGAAGCACAGCTTCATCCACGAGGACATGCTAAAGTTCTTCGAGGGATTCCCCATTACAGCGCATCCCATGGCGATACTCGCTTCCATGGTCTGCGCCCTGTCCGCCTACTACCCCGAGAACGTGGAAGAGGATCTGCAGACCAACATCGCGCGCGTGATGGCCAAGGCGAAGACGATCGCGGCCTTCAGTTACAAGAAATCGGTGGGCGAGCCGGTCATTTACCCCATCAGCGGTTACACGTACTCCGCCAACTTGTTGCGCATGATGTTCGCCACTCCGTCCGAGCCCTACGAAGTGCCCAAGGTGTTCGAGGACGCCTTGCGGATGCTTCTCATCCTCCACGCCGATCACGAGCAGAATTGCTCCACGTCGACCGTGCGCATGGTGGGCAGCAGCCAAGCCAGCCTCTACGCCTCGATGGCGGCTGGCGTCACCGCGCTGTGGGGGCCGCGGCACGGCGGAGCAAACCAGGCGGTCATCGAGATGCTGGAACAGATCGTGGCGGAGGGCGGCGACTACAAGAAGTTCCTGGACCGTGTAAAGAACAAGGATAGCGGCGTCCGGCTCATGGGCTTTGGCCACCGCGTCTATCGCAACTTCGATCCGCGGGCCAAACTCATCAAGAAACAGGCCGATAAGGTCCTCAACCACTTGGGCCTCCAGGATCCGCTGCTCGACCTCGCCAAGAACATGGAAGAGGCCGCCTTGGCCGACGACTATTTCATCGAACGCAAACTGTATCCCAACGTGGACTTCTACAGCGGCATCATCTACCGCGCCATGGGAGTTCCCCTGAACATGTACACGGTCATGTTCGCGCTCGGCCGCCTGCCGGGCTGGATCGCCCATTGGAAGGAAATGCGCGAGGATCCCCAGAACAAGATCTACCGCCCGCGCCAGATCTACACGGGGGCCACTCAACGCGACTTCGTCCCGCTCGAGGAACGGTAAGAGCCGCGCTAGCGCGCCTTACTGGCCCATCGCATCCACATCGCATGAGCTGCCCCAGAGCGGTCAGCTCATGCGTTTTTTCTGTGTTCGCCCCCCGTTGCGCGCCTTCCTATTGATGGGTAAGGTGTCCAACCCAAACTTGTTGACCACGAAGTGAACGCGCCAGGAGGTGGCATAGCCTTCCAGGCGATGAATCACGGACTGGAAACCCGTGCTACGTCACCGCCAAAAACAGATGCTACCGGCAATTCTGAAGAGGTACCGGACGGATGGGACGCGCGTTCACGGGATCAGCCCTGGCGCGATTGCGGCAAAAAATGCCGCGCAAAGAGGGCATCTTTGACCTGTTACGGCGTCACGCCGGGAGACACTGTTCCTTCCTGATCCTTGCCGTATCTGGACTTACGGAAAATGCCCATAAACGGCATGAAGGTTGCTCCCCCCATGGCGAACCGTTACCCCGAGTTAGGAAAGGAGAAACGCTGTGATACCGTATGCGGGTGTCGATGTGGGGCGCTTGTTGCAGGAAGGAATGCGCACGGCGGAACTCAACCAGCGCTTCATCGCCAATAACATCGCCAATGCGGAGACGCCCAATTACAACCCGGCCCGGCTGGATTTCCAGGCAACCTTGCGCGCCGCCGTTGAAGGCCGTGGCCGTGCCGATCTCCGCACGACACAGGCCAGGCACATCGCGGCGCAGCGCCATCGTCCCCGTTTCGAGCGCTTTACACCCGGTTCGCGCAACGACTACAATAAAGTGGACCTGGAAGTGGAGATGGCGGAGTTGTCGGAAAACACCACCAACTACACGACGTGGGCCGCCCTGCTGAATAAGCGGTTCCAGATGGTTAAGAATACGTTGAATGACTTGCGGTAGCGCCATCCGCCGCCAGGCAGCCGGTCCTGAGTCATGCCATGCGGGATCGGAGAGGAGCCAGCACGCATGAAAATCGCAGCCGTGGGACCGTCGCCGCGCGACATCGCCGTAACCGGCCTTCGCGCTCAGCGCACACGGATGAACGTGATCGCGAACAACATCGCGAATGCGTCCACCACGCGCACCGAAACGGGCGCACCCTACCGGCGGCAAGAGGCGGTGTTCCGCGCGTCTCAGCCATTACCCCACGCGGACCTGAGAAAATTTGGCGTGCACGTGCCGCGTATACAAGCGGATCTCTCGCCCTTGCGCAGCGTGTACGAGCCGGGCCACCCCGACGCGGACGAGGAAGGCTACGTGGAGTATCCCAACGTGGATCTCGCCGTGGAGATGGTAAACTTGGTGTCAGCGCAACGGGCCTACGAGGCCAACATCGCCGTGGTCGCCTCCAGCGGGGAGATGCACAACGCCGCCATGGAAATCATCCGGGGTTGATGAGTAAACAAAGACGAGGATAGGGCAAGCATGAACGATCCGCTCAACGTATCGGGGTTACAGGCCGGACGCACCGGGATGGATCCCCGGCAGCTCCGCCAGGCCGGTTCCCTTGACGCCGCCCCCGCCAAGCCCTTCAACGAGGTGCTCCAGGAATCCATCGGGGAAGTGCAGCGGCTCCAGGATGAAGCCGACAACACGATTCGCCAACTCGTGGCTGGTGAGATCAAGGATGTCAGCGACGCCATGATTGCCGTCGAGCGGGCCGATGTCGCTTTTCAGACCATGATGGTGGTCCGGAACAAAATGGTTCAAGCTTACGAAGAGGTAATGCGGATGCAGCTCTAGGCCCCCGCTGGGTTTTCCGGTTCAAACCGTGTGGCGTCAACATATAGTTGTTTGTAAATAAATACTTGACTAAGGGCGCCATACTTGGTATTGTACCTTCCTATGATGGGCTTGTGATGGTGCACCGTATGGGTTCACGGAAGTGTTGCAGGCGCGGCGTTTCCGGTGTGTTGCGGAGCCGACAATTGAATCCCTGCACTTGCGCGGCGATCGAGTAAGGGTGTAAGCCGCGCGCAGTGGTTTACAGGGTGGAAACTGCCTGGCGCCGCTACCGTGGTTCACCTCCCCATCACACGATGAGTGAAAGCGGAGCCCAAAGGTTGCTGATGGGCCGGTCACGCGTCCCGTTTGTTTGATCAGCATGGGATGTGCTGGCTCCCGCCAGTGGGGGATGGTACAGTGGAATTCCTGCGTCAACTTGCCGAAGGCATCAGCCTAGCTTGGCAGCGCTTGTCCCTAAGCGCGCGCATCAATCTTGTCCTGGCCTGTGTGGCGACGATCGCCGTGGTGGCGGCCGTCGTCTTCCTTACGGGCCGCGCCCAGTACGTGGAGCTGTACTCCGGCTTGACCGGAGAGGATTCCGCGGCCATTCAAGGCGCTCTGCGCGACGAGGGCGTCTCTTACCAACTGCGCGACGGTGGTGCAACAGTTATGGTCCCCGCGCGCGAACGAACCCGCCTGCGTGTGGCGCTCATGGAAGAAGACCTGCCCCAGGCCTATGGCGTAACGCCCGGTTTTGAGATCTTTGACCAACAGGA
>PUOI01000099.1 GCA_003552765.1 Candidatus Hydrogenedentota bacterium
CGCTTTGTTCACGACGGCGAAGCTTGGACCGTCGAAGAGCCCATGGGCATGCGCCTGGAAACGCAAGGCGACATGATGGCGCTCCTGGAGGCCCTGCAGGAAACCACCGCCGTGGGCATGGAGCAGTCCGAGGTTCCGGTGGACCTCGGTCCGTTCGGGCTGGAGTTGCCGCTCATGCAAGTCAGCGTGACGGCGGACGATGAAACGGTGGGTCCCCTTGTTGTGGGCGACCCCGCGGAGGACAACCCCCAACACCGGTTCGCCACGGCGGAGGGCCGTTCGGAGTTGCTCCGCGTATCGCAGTCCCTCGTGAACGATGTCCGCGACGCCCTTCGCGGCGTTGTGGAAGACGACTAACGCTTTGGGGCTTTCTTTGTGATTGAAGAGCGCACGCGAGGGCGCTAAGACGCAAGGAGACATCTCCCTAACCCCTTCGAAGGGAGCTAGTGGAACCGCCTTCCAGGCGGTTTATGTGCCGGCAAGATGCCGGCGGTACGAGTGATTCCCCCTTCGAAGGGGGCTAGGGGGATGTCGTCCAAATGATCGGGGCGGACTCGGCGATTCGCCGGGACCCCCGCGCCGCGAAATGTTATCCTCAACGCCTTCCACGGCGTTCTATAGCCCAAGGGCTTCCACCCCAAGGGGCGGGTGGAAGCATTTTGGGGAACGCAGGGAACCCCCGCGCGCACAGGGAGACGCCGGCGGGTTCAACGCACAACTGGTAGGAGTAAAGCGCCAACCCATGTCGAGTTCTCTTGATGTACAACGGATAAAGCTGTTTCTTATCGTCACATTCGGAGCAGGCTGGCTCATCATGATCGGGGGACGCGTCTCCGGGCTGTTGCCCACATCCCCGCAAGGAACGCCGCATCTCGCCGCCTTGCTGGCCGTCCTGTACGCGCCGCTCTTGGCCCGGTTCATCTGCCTGCGCGCCGAGGGCCAACCGATCGGCGCGGCTGGGCGCGTGTGGTCCGTGCCCCGTACCCCCGCCCTCATCGCCATTGTGGGCGTTCCCGCGCTGTTCGCGTTGATGTATGCGGTCAGCGGCCTACTGGGCGAAGGCTCGCCTCAATGGGACATTCCGGCGCTTATGCAGCAACTGCCGAGCGCCGAGGAACTGGGCATGGACCAGTCTTTGCCCGCCGGGTTCTTCCTCGTCGTGGGCTTTCTCCTGAGCATCGTGCTGGGGCCGACCCTGTATGCGCTGGTTTGGCTCGGCAACGAACTCGGCTGGCGGGACTATCTCCTGCCGCGTCTCATGCCCTTGGGGAACGCGCGCGCGCATGCCCTGGGCGGTCTGCTTTGGGGCGTCTGGCTCTCCCCCATCGTTTGGCTTGGCTACGTGACACCCGATCAGCGTCTCATGGGTGTTGGCCTGCTCATCCTCACCGCTATCTTGCTCGCCTTCGCGCTCGGCGAAGTATGGCGCCGCACGCAGCATCCCGGTCTCGTGGCCGTGGCGATGGGCTGTTTCTTCGGGCAAATCCAAGGGATGTGGCTTTACCTTTACCCCGACCCCGATCTCCCTTGGCAAGGCCCCTTCGGGTTGATCGCCGCCGTATTCTGGGCCTTAACGGCCTTGGCGCTGTTCCTGTTGCCGGCACGCTACCAGCTGCAACCCCAGCCCGCCCCCGCGCAAACGGAACAGCCGTCACCAGCGCCGAGCGAATCCGCATAGTGACACCGGGAACCCACGCGCACCAATGGCTCCATGCAAAACGGTCCCGTACGGACAGAAGGTAGCCGAAGCGTGAAGTTGAGCCCATTCCGCCTATAGGATGAGTTTGCTGAAGAGAAGGACAATGCTTCTCTGTGTTCACCTCATGCAGCGTCAGCGGATTCCCTCAAGGGCGGACGCGAGGCGGTGCACACAGGCCTCGCCTTCAGCGATAGCCTCGCGGGCGCGGTCGAATTCGAGCAGGCCGATATGGTCCAGGCGCGGAGCTATAACGAGGTCAGGAGGATCGCCCGCCATGCGGCTGCGTGTGATGCGATCCTGCATAATATGCAGTGAACTCGCGAGTACCTGCATAAGGCCGGGGCTATCCCTATCTTCGGCATCACCCTCCAACGCGCGCAGATGCAGCCAAGCGGCGTGGTCGCGCATGTTGGCCATCAGGCGGTCAAGCCAGGTGGGGTCGCCTGGTGACGTGGCGGGGCCGCCGCTTTGCCGCCGGAAGGACCGCCCCACGATGCCCTCGTTCAGGCTGACCGCGATGACCCGCTGTGCGCCCAAGGCCCGCGCAAGAGAAACGGGTACAGGATTCACAAGCCCCCCGTCAACGAGCCAGCGGCCCTGGTAATGCATGGGCGCGAACAGTCCAGGCAATGAGATGGACGCGCGTATAGCCTCGCCCACGGGGCCTTCTTGAAGCCAGACTTCATGTCCGGTCTCCAGGTCGGTGGCGACGGCCGCAAACGGAAGCTTCAAATCACTGAAGCGGGGTTCTCCGAAATGGCTATGGAACGTTTCCAGCAAGCGGTTCCCCCGGACGAAGCCGCCCCCGCTCAAACGGATATCCATGTGACCAAAGATGTCGCCCCGGTGAAGCTTCAGCAGCCACCGTTCAAAGGGCGCAAGGGCGTCAAGAGCGTGTATCGCCCCAACAATCGCTCCGACCGAGGTCCCCGTGACGATATCCGGCTCCACGCCGAGACGGCGCAGGGCCTTGATGACGCCGATATGGGCCCATCCCCTCGCGGATCCGCTCCCGAGGGCGAGGGCAACCTTAGGTTCTGTCTCTGACGGCTCCATTCTTAAACTCCCCCCCTTTTGGACTGTAAAACACAGGATACCCGCCGGCG
Source organism: Candidatus Hydrogenedentota bacterium (assembly GCA_003552765.1). Lineage (GTDB taxonomy): Bacteria > Hydrogenedentota > Hydrogenedentia > Hydrogenedentales > SLHB01 > SKRY01. The sequence continues at coordinate 2,806 of PUOI01000099.1, forward strand.
CAAACCTTACGCAAACGCCCCCAGCACAATCCAAGGCGGTTGCCTTCAACGGGGGCTGGCCCCTATACTAGGCGTATGACAAAGCAAGGGATCATCATAGGGTTATTGCTCTTGGGCTGGGCGTGCGGAGCGGACAATCTGCTGCGCAACGGCGCGGTCGATGAGCTTGAAGAAGATGGCATGCCCGCGTACTGGCGTTTGTTCGTCGAGCCGCGCGAGGGGGCCTATGGCGCGGTCGACGAAGCAGAGGCCGCCGTGGGCGATAACAGCCTTATGCTGCATATCGAGGAGCCGTACGCGCGCGATCCCGCCAATAACTGGAGCCAGAACGTGCTCGAGGATGTGGCCGGGGAAGAGCTTCGGATAAGCGCGCAAA
>PUOI01000430.1 GCA_003552765.1 Candidatus Hydrogenedentota bacterium
GCTGGCGGGATTATCGGTGCGGCGGTTAAAGCGCCGCGCGTGACCTGGCCGTGCTTCACCCTGATAGCCTGCTGCGATTGCAGCCGTTTCTAAAAGTAGCCTCGACGCCGGGGGGTGTGGTATTATCCGTCTCCCCCCGGCTCTTTAGCTTTCGGAAGGTTCAATGGCGCGAAGGGGCGCCGCACGGTACGCGGAGGAAGAATGGCGAGGGAAATCACGAAACGCAGCGAAGACTACGCCCAATGGTATATTGATGTCGTCCTCAAGAGCGACATGGCCGATTATACCCCGGTGCGAGGGTGCATGGTCATCAAGCCCAACGGCTACGGCATCTGGGAAAACATCCAGGCGAAGCTGGACCGGATGTTCAAGGAAACGGGCCATGTCAACGCCTATTTCCCGTTGTTCATCCCGGAGAGTTTTCTCACGAAGGAGGCCGAGCACGTCGAGGGCTTCGCGCCGGAATGCGCCGTGGTCACGCACGCCGGGGGCAAGGAGCTTGAAGAGCGGTTAGTGGTCCGCCCCACCTCCGAGACGATCATCTGGGACAAGTACCGGGATTGGATCAGCTCCTACCGCGACCTGCCGATTCTGCTGAACCAATGGGCCAACGTGTGCCGGTGGGAGATGCGCACGCGCCTGTTCCTCCGCACGACCGAGTTCCTTTGGCAGGAAGGCCACACGGCGCACGCCTCGCACGAGGAGGCCGAGGAGGAAGCCTACCGCATGATCCATGTCTACCGCGACTTCGCGGAGAAGTACATGGCCATGCCGGTCATTACGGGGCGGAAGACCGAGCAAGAGAAGTTCGCGGGCGCGTTGCACACGTATTGCATCGAGGCCATGATGCAAGACGGAAAGGCGCTCCAGTCGGGCACGTCGCACCATCTCGGCCAGAATTTCGCCAAGGCCTTCGACGTGAAGTTCCAGAACCGGGACAAGGAGCTGGAGTACGTCCACGCCACGAGCTGGGGCGTGTCCACCCGCCTCATCGGCGGCATGGTGATGTGCCACAGCGACGACAACGGCCTGGTCATTCCGCCGGAACTCGCGCCGTTGCCCGTGGTCATCGTGCCCATTTGGCGGGGCGACGATGAGCAAGATCGCGTGCTAGGCCGGGCCCGCGAACTGACGCAGGATTGGGATCCGCTCTTCTACAAGATCGACGATCGCGAGCAGTACAAGCCGGGATTCAAGTTCAACCATTGGGAAGTGCGCGGCGTGCCCATCCGGGTTGAGATAGGCCCCCGGGACTGCGACAACAACCAAGTCATCGCCGTGCGGCGGGATACCGGCGAGAAGGCAACCTTGAGCATGGATGGGCTTGAGGAACAGATCCGCAAACTGTTGAACGAAATGCAACAGGGGATGTTCGACGCCGCGAAAAAGCGCATGGACGACCGCACCTATACGGTCGACGACTACGCCGATTACCAACAGCGCATCGAGGACGGCGGCTTCTTCCGCATCCACTGGTGCGGCTCGGGAGACTGCGAACGCAAGATGCAAGAGGACACCCGCTCGACCATCCGCTGTATCCCATTCGACGCCGAACCCGAAGCCGGCCAATGCCTGATCTGCGGCGGCCCCTCCGAACGGCGGGTTGTCGCGGCGCAAGGATACTAAAGCTGCCCCGGCGATCCGTTTTGAATATTGACGCGTCTTCGCTATACTCTTGCGCGGACCTATCCTAAGTCTACCCGCATTTCAAGGAGTACAAGGACCATCATGATGCGCGCGACATCCCTTTCTCTACCTATCTCACGGGAGCAGGTTTCCGCCGCTGCCCCGTCTTTGCTGAGCATTACGGCCGTGGCGGGCGCAATGGCGCTTGGGGCGTGGGCCCGTTTCCCGCTGCCACACACCCCCGTCCCCGTCACCATGCAGACCTTCGTGGTGCTGCTGGCCCCGTTTCTCGTAGGCCGGTGGAACGCGGCCATGGGCGTCGGGATATACTTGGCGCTGGGGCTCGCGGGCGCGCCGCTGTTGGCGGTATCCTTCGGTCCAACCTTTGGATTCCTGTTGGCTTTCATCGCCGCGCCGTACGTCATGAGCTTTGTGCGCCATCCAGCCGCCGCCCTCGCCGCCGGGACCCTCGTCATCTACACCATGGGCATCGCCTGGTTCGCGCTTTGGAGCGGGGCGGGCGTGTGGGCCGCGTTTCTCATGGCCGTCGCGCCCTTTATCCCCGGCGACATCGCCAAGGCGGCCGGCGTCTATCTGCTTGTACGCAACCGGCCCGAAGCGGACGAATGGACCTCCGCCTTCCGGGAGTAAGGCCAAAAGCCTCCGCTCAAGTCCGCCACCACCATTAGGAGCACGCTGTTCATGGGAGACGAATCCCGCTCAGACGGCGCCGAAGTCACCGGCTTTCTCAATCAAACCCTGACCATGGTTGGTGAGGAGCGGCGCTATGTCCTCTACAAACCGTGGGAATACGACCCAAGCAAATCGTGGCCCTTTATCATGTTTCTGCACGGCGCAGGCGAACGGGGCAGCGACGGCCTTAAGCCCTCGGACGTAGGCATCGGCAGGGCCATCCGCCACTATGCCAGCCGGTTTCCCGCCCTCGTCGCCATGCCCCAGTGTCCCGCCGAAAGCTGGTGGGACCAGTCCCTTGGCGTCGTGGACGCCGTGATGGAGGCCGTGCTGGGCGCTTATCCCATTGATGAAGACCGCATGTATCTCACCGGCCTTTCCATGGGCGGCTACGGAACCTGGTGGTACGGCGCGAAGCACCCCGGCAAGTTCGCCGCCCTCCTGCCGATCTGCGGCGGCGGCCAGCCGGAAGACGCCGAAGAACTCGCCCAGACCCCGATCTGGGCCGTCCACGGGGAAGACGATTCCGTCGTTTCTCCCTCCGAATCCCGGCGCATGGTCGAGGCGGTGCGAGAGGCCGGCGGGACCGTGAAATACACCGAACTCACCGATACCGGCCATGATTCGTGGGATCCCGCTTATAGCGATCCCGACATCATCGAATGGCTCTTTGAACAAAGACGCGGCCGGTAACGACGCGTCGCGCTATTGGGAGTTCGTAGCCGCTTCGGGAATAACCCGTTCCTCATCGGAACAGGGAGCACAGTGGAGACATCCCCCGGCCCTTCGGAAGAGGGACAAGACGGGATGTTCTCCTACTGGACCGCCGCCTGGAGGGGCGATCGACATCGGAGCATGACC
>PUOI01000341.1 GCA_003552765.1 Candidatus Hydrogenedentota bacterium
AGACCATGGTCCGGCTCTGATGGGGTTCCATCAGATTGAACACGCTGAAAAAGGCCGTTTCCGAATCAGGGCGGTTCCGCCAGTGGCCCGTCTCGCTGTTTTCATCCCATGAGGCCTCAATGATGTCCGGCTCATTCCCCGTGTTGTAGTCGGTCTTGACGTTGTTGGTCGTGTAGTAGCCCGCTTCCCGGAGCTTCGATGGAAAGCCGGTCATATACTCGGGAATGGGAAAGACCGAGCGCATGTGGTGCGTGCCCAGGGATACGGCGTAATTTCCGGTGATAAGCGTGGACCGCGCCGGGGCGCACACCGGCGCCTCCACGTAGGCCTGGGTGTACCGCACGCTTTCCTCCGCGAAGCGGTCGAGGTTAGGCGTGGTGGCGTACTCATCCCCATACGCGCCAAGCGTCAGACTGATATCTTCAGCGGTAAGCCACAGGATGTTGGGCTGTTCCCCGTTATTGGCCTGTGCGAAGCGCCCATGGAGAGACGCCGCCGTCAATGCCCCCGCCGTGCTCACGCCAACCGTTTTCATGAAATCGCGCCGATTCAAGCTCATGCTCCCTCCTCCTGATGTTGGCGATTCCTTTTCTCGCCCCTTCAATCAATGTAGAGTTCCACTACACCACAATCCAAGGCTCTTGTCAATCCATTCCACCACTTCCAACTCGGCGGCGCCCAGGCCACCCACGCGGTTGTCGTTCTTGAGCACTGCGGCAACCCTCCCGCATAATTCGGAAGCTCTTGTATCCATCACGGCCCTGGCCACAACATAGTGGATTTGACCAAAATGTGGTCTTTTTGCTATCATTGAACTTTTCGGCGCGGATTATGCATCTTTTCGCGCGTCTGAGGGATAAACAGGCATACTTGGGTGCTCTTTTGTGTTTTGTTCAGAAAGTGATGGGCCTGCTTCCCATTGTTTCCCTGGCGGAGCCCCGAGGAGCGCTATCGGTTTGCCCAAACAGGAAGCGGGCGTTCTTGACCTAAACACCACAAAAGAAGGAGCATGAACACGATGCTGGAGATCGCAGTGTTGATGGTGTTCTCGCAACATGCGCTTCAACCCGTGGAAACTGGCCTCGCATCGTACTACACCGTGAGCAGCAGTGGATCCTTGACGGCTTCCGGTGAGCGGATGCGCGATGACGCCTTCACAGCCGCCATGCTGGATGGCGAATTCGGCCATTACTATCTGGTGCAAGCCGAAAACGGGAATTCGGTCGTGGTGCGCTTGAACGATCGCGGCCCCTATGTAGACGGGCGGGTCATTGATCTTTCCAAGGCCGCGATGCGGGAGCTTTCCCCGACGGCTGGATTGCTGAACGTGGAAATCTACCATCTCGGTCCACGAATTCCGCCGAATCTCCGGGGCAGGAACTGACCCCTCGCGTGCTCTCATTCACGCCGGCGTCGCGCATATCGTGGCGCCGCTTTTTTTCGTTAAGAGAAAGCCCTACGAATTTGGGAGACGCCATGACAGCCCGCACGAAAGCGTTAAGCCTCTTACTCTTCATCGCCCTCGTTCCGGCCGCCGCGGCGGCGGATACGCCGTTTCAAATCCGTGTGATTGACAGCGAGACGGGACGGGGTGTTCCGCTGGTTGAACTCCGCACGGTGAACGAGGTCTCGTACATCACCGACAGCAACGGTCTCGCGGCCATCGACGAGCCCGGTTGGACCGGCCGGGAGGTATTTTTCCATGTGGAGAGTCACGGGTACACGTATCCCGAGGATGGCTTCGGCTACTCCGGTACCGCCGTCGAGGTCGAGCCCGGGGGCAGCGTCACCCTTGAAGTGGAACGCGACAACATCGCGGAACGTCTCTATCGCATCACGGGCGAGGGCCACTACCGGGACAGCCTCCTGACGGGGGAAGCCGTCCCGTTGGACGATTCCGTGCGAGGGGGCGGCGTCATGGGCCAGGACTCGGCGCAGACCGCCATCTACCGGGATCAGCTGTATTGGATCTGGGGCGACACCGATCTTGCCGGGTATCCCCTGGGCGTGTTTCAATCCACCGGCGCTGTGTCGCAACTACCGGGGCAAGGCGGTTTGGATCCTGACGAGGGCGTCAATCTTGAATACTTCACGGACGGGAACGGCGCGCCCAAACCCATGATCCCCATCCGGGAAGACACAGGTATCCTCATCTGGCTCGACGGACTCATGGTGGTGGACGATGACGGCGCCGAACGTTTGGCGGGCCGGGCGGAGTTGTTGCACAGCCTGGGCGACCCCATCGGCCATTCGCTCGTGGTCTTTGACGATGAACAGGAGACGTTCACCGAACACACGCCCTTCGACCCCGATGAACCCTGGCGTTATCCCCGTGGGCAAACGGCCGTACTCGAAGAAGATGGCGTGACCTACAACCTGTTCTCCTTGCGCTTCCCAATTGTCCGTGCGGAGGCCACGTTGGACGCAGTCTCCGATCCCAACCGATACGAAGCGTTCACGTGCCTCGAACCCGGCGGCCGCATGAACGGCGCTGAATCGCCCGTCATGCGGGATGACGCTGGCGATCTCGTCTGGGCGTGGCGCGAGGACACGGATCCCGTGGGTCAAAACGAAGAACAGACGCTCCTGGAGGCGGGACTGATCGACGCAGAAGAAACCCGTTTTCAAGTTCGCGATGCGGAATCCGGCGATTCCGTGAACATCCACCGGAGTTCCGTGCAGTTCAACGAGTACCTTGACCAATGGGTGCTGATTGGCGCGGAGGAATACGGGGACTCGTCGTTTCTTGGTGAGATTTGGTACGCGGAAGCCCCTGATCCCACAGGGCCATGGGATGAGGCTACGCGCATCGTCACTCACGATGACTACTCGTTCTACAACCCTGTACAACACCCTTACTTCGCACAAGACGGCGGCCGCTTCATCTACTTCGAAGGGACCTACACCCACCAATTCACCGGCCGCGACACCCCCACCCCCCGATACGACTACAACCAAATCATGTACCGCCTCGACCTGAGCGACGAACGCCTGCGCTGAACCGCAGGGCGCCCATGGCGAGCTTAGACTGTCCATCGCGCCATGTTGGATGGCTTGATTCGCGCTCTTTACGGGGGCGCCGGTTCGGCGTATAATAGTAGTGAGGTATTGCTGCGGCGCGCTATTCTTCTTAGGAGACCTTTCCTTGCGTGTTCTTTCCCCCGTTCTTCTCGGCGCTCT
>PUOI01000487.1 GCA_003552765.1 Candidatus Hydrogenedentota bacterium
CATCGCCTGGGATTTGTGTGCATGCCTCCAGAAAGCGCTCGCGGGAGAGTTCGAGGGTTTGCTCGGCCCAGCGGATGATCTCCTCGGTGTTGGGGGCCTGGCTCAGATCCGCGTCGTAGTAATTGGCGGTCCACCGGTTGGCTTGCGCGATGAGTTCACCCGGCAGGGTGCGGTTTTCTATTGGCCCGTGATGACTCTCTATCGCTTCTTCGCACAAGGGGGGGAGGTTCCACTTGTGCGCGAAGTATGCGCCGATCTGGGAATGGTCGAGTCCCCCGAATCGCACGCGCTCCTCGGCCAGGCCCTTGTCCCCGTAGTGAGCCGAGCGGGCCTTCATCGCTTCGGGTTGGGCTTGGGTCAACAGCAGTTTGCCAATGTCATGGACCAGCGCCGCGGCAAAGAGGTCCTCGGGCTCCGCGAATCCAGCCGCCGCTCCCACACGGGCGCTGAAGGAGGCCGAAGCCACGGAATGGCGCAGCAACTGCATGCACGGGCGTAGCGCTTCAAGAATGGCGGCGCTGAGCACGGTGTTCCGCGTGGCCGACGTGCCAAGCCGGACCAGGGCCGCCCGCAAATTGGTCACGGGCTCGCGAAAACCAAAGATGGCCGAATTGGCTATGCTCAATACCTTCGCCGCGAATCCTGGTTCCGCTTGCAGGACGCCAAGATAGACTTCGAACGCGTCGGGAGCGCCTGGACTGACATGAAGGATTCGCGCAAAGGAACGGGGCAACCCCGGGAACTCCTCCCGGATTCCCAAGTGATCAATTGCTTCCTCGACTAGGGGGGTTCGGTTTCCCCGTTGTTGGTCCATTGAGGGATGTTGCCTCCTCGTTGGCGGGCCATTCCTTAGTTTGGCGCCCTCATCCACACAGACTCACATACCATTGCGCCACCGCAATGGCAAGAATACGCCTCTTGCACTACGTTTTCATTGTAGCAGACTCAGATAATGATGCGCGATGCTCTGTTGCTTTGCGAAGGAGCCGCGCCCTTGGGCGGTTTCTTTGCGTTGGGGGCAAAGGGTCATGTAAAGTCTTAACAGTAAATCGAATTGCTAGGCGATGTGCCGAAGCCGCCGGTTTGCGTACGGCGGTTGCCGCGAAGAAGGCCCCTCGTTGGAAATGCCTTACCTTCCACGCTTTTTCAATAGTATCGGCATGACAGCTGTGATACTGAACCCAATTGAGTGACGCCCATTGAACGAATACAACAACACACCTCCGGCGGAATCCAACGCTGCACACGAGGAAGCAGCGCCGCCTCCCGAGCGCCGGCCTTTTGGGCCGTGGGCCACGGTGCTGATCGGCGCCGCGTTGCTCCTCATCATTGAACTGATTGGCGCCAACCTGGCCGTGCTGTCCATGATGATCTCGGCGCAGGTGCGCGGCGCGCCGATGCCCGAGGACACGGCTGAGCTGGTTGAGACTGGCCGCTTTGTCGCCGCCATGCAGCCGTTCAAGGTGGTCTTGGCCGTGGTCGGCATGGCTGTTTTGGCTCTCCTATGCAAGTTGCCTTGGTCCAGCTATTACGGCCGCTGGGGGTTCACGTGGCGTCAGGCGGGCGTGTGGCTGCTTGGCATGATCCTGCTGCTGGGGGGGAGCGCGCTTGGTTTGTGGATTCTGGGGCGGCCCACGGTGTTGGACTGGGTGATTTCGGTCTATCAAACCGCGGGATGGATGCCGTTCTTTGCCGTTGCCTTATGTGTACTGGCTCCCCTTTACGAGGAGTTGTTCTTCCGGGGGTTTCTTATCCGAGGTCTTGAACAATCCCGCCTGGGGGCCACGGGGGGAGTTGTCCTCAGTGCGGCGGTCTGGGCCGCGATTCACGTTCAGTATCCCGTGGAGGGCATTGTGATTATCTTCGTCATGGGCCTTTTCCTAGGCGCCGCGTGGGTGAAGACGCGAAGCCTCGGGCTCGTCATCATGCTCCATGGCGCGGCGAACGCATTGTCCCTCGCACAAACCGCCTATGTTGCGGCCGGGCAGTAGTGACCCAAAACTCTTGACTGGTTTCCCCGTTTTTGCCTAGAATCCAGGTCAACATGTACCGTTACCGTCCCATGTCCCGCCTTCGCCATCGAAGGCCGTAGGAAAAATCCCCTGAGTATGAGTGATCACGCCAAGCGCGTTCCGCGGTTCTTCGGCTTGCGCGAGCAACCCTTTGCCGCCACGGCCGATCCCGTCTATTTCCACGCGGCCCCACCGTTCCGGGAAGCGCTTTTCCGGTTATGGAACCACATCGATGAACGGCAAGGGATAGCGGTGGTGCTGGGGGATTGCGGCTCGGGCAAGACCACGCTGTTGCGGAAGATCCTGTCAGGGCTGGCTGAGGCCGGGGATGCGTACAAGGCGGCGCTCGTCGATTCGCCCCTGCCCATGTGGACGAGCTACGACCTTATCATGACGATCAATCAACGGCTAGGGGTGACGCCCGCCGAGTTCACCTTCAATGGCCAGATGGAAGCCTTGCACCGGTTTCTCCACGAAGAGCGCGGACAGATCACCACGTTGATCATCGACGATGCCCAGAACTTGAACAAGCGCGGACAACTCGAACTGTTGCGCTTGGCCCAGAACCTGGAAACCTCCCAGCACAAACTGCTGAACATCCTTCTGTTCGCGCAATTGGAGTGGAAGGAGGTGCTGAATGCGGTCCCCAATTTCAAGCAACGGATCAACGTCACCTACACCCTGGCGCCGCTTAGCTTGGAGGACACGCGGGAACTCGTCGTGTTTCGCCTGCGTCAAGCGGGAGCGGGCTCGCCAGAGTCCTTGTTCAGCGAAGAGGCTGTTGTGCTCATTCACGCGGCCACGGGCGGCAGTCCGCGCGAAACCGTCAACGTATGCCGAAACGCGATGCTTACCGCCGCGCGGATAGGCCAGTCCATCGTGGACGCCGATGTCGCGCTTCACACCATTGATCGCACCAGCGCGCCCGACGAGGCGGTGCGCGACAAGATGGAGGCACTGGTGGAACAGTGGGACACACACGCGCGGGCGGACAATGCCATCGAGGTCCCGGAGGAAACCATGTCTGAGGAGGGGGACGCGGAAAGTCCGTCCGGAAAGCTTGGCGGCGAAGAGTTCGCCATGGGGCTGGGCGAGGAGACCGGGGGAGCGGCGACGAGGCGCGAAGACGAGGAGCGCGCAAATCAGCTATTGCTGCGCGTGGCCCAAG
>PUOI01000244.1 GCA_003552765.1 Candidatus Hydrogenedentota bacterium
CTCTCCAGCCCGTATGCTTGTATGTGTGGTTACGATAACGAGAGCGCACGGGTTGACAATAGAAATCGCTGCGATGCAATACATGTGACTCACAATTCAATGGAAGCACGCAAATTCTATGCAGTTTGCATGGTGTTCAGAGAAATATTTTCAGGGTGTCGGACGGCATTCATTGTCCAATTTCCCTTCTCGGAAACCGGCGGTTCCATGCGCCGTGGACGCGTTGGGGTGAATATCGAGGTCGGTATGCGCACGTATGCCGTGGCATTTGCAGTGCCCATTTGGGCACACGGTCAGCCCTATCAAGGGTATATGGATTCAACGGGATCGCCGCTGTTTATGCTACCGCAACGCAGGAAATCCCCGAGCAAGATACAGGATTGTGACTTTTGGGGACGCAGGTTGCCACGTGTCGCATGCCGCTTTGAACTGGATTATCCTTTGAAGCAAGGGCTTTTTCGGAACAGAAGGCCGGATGGCATGACACTTGCTTCACTCTGGTAACGCAGGGCGTCCGATCCTGCGAGACATGGCGCACGCCTCCCGTTGCGGCGCCGCACTTGGTCCGCGATTCGTTCTTGGAATCGCGCACAACTACCTTTCCTGCTACTGACCGTATCCCGTGCGCCTTCACGCTGTAGGAGACAATGTAATGACGCGACAAGGGTACCTTATCGATATGGACGGCGTAATATACCGCGGCGCAGAGGTCATCCCCGGCGCCCCGGAGTTTGTAACAGCGCAACGGCGTAGCGATACGCCATTCCTGTTTCTTACGAATAACAGCCAACGCACGCGACGCGACGTGGCCACGCGTTTGGGACGCATGGGCATCGACGTCGAGGAACGCCACATCTTCACGTGCGCGATGGCCACCGCGCGTTTCCTCGCGCGCCAAACGCCCGAAGGGACGGCCTACGTCATCGGCGAGGGCGGTTTGTTGCAGGCCTTGCACGAGAATGGGTTCGCCATCGTGGATCATGACCCCGAGTACGTAGTCGGGGGAGAAGGCCGCGCGTTCACCTATGAAATGATTGAAGCGGCGGTGCGCATGATTCTTGCGGGCGCCAAGCTGATTGCGACGAATCTAGATCCAAACTGTCCCACCGCCGATGGATTGCGGCCGGGTTGTGGCGCAACGGTGGCCATGCTCGAAAAGGCTACGGGCGTGCAAGCCTTCAGCGTGGGCAAGCCAAGTCCAATCATGATGCGGGAGGCGCGCAAGGAGTTGGGTCTGACCGCCGACGAGACCACCATCATCGGAGACACCATGGAGACGGACATCCTCGGGGGCCTACAAATGGGGTATCGCTCGGTACTCGTTCTCAGCGGCGGAACCCGGGATTCAGACCTGAGCGCTTATGGGTATCGGCCGGATCATGTCGTGAATTCCATCGCGGATTTGTGCATATCGTAAGAGCATGGCGCCAGCTCCGCCGCCTCACACACGGATTTGGCGGCATCTTGAAAGGATGCACTCTCCATAAGGGAAACGGCCCTTAAACAATGGCCTACTTCCAAGAGGTTTCCGGGGGTTGAGCCCGCATGCTATCGCACGCGGGCTCAACCCCGGCTGCCTGCCGTCATCCCTACGAAATGGATTTGAGTGTTGATAGCATGTCGGGCTACGTCGAACGCAATTGGCGTCTCCACAAATCAAGGGGTGAAGCGTAGTACGGGCATAGTCCGAACCCATTCCAAGCCGTGAAGCCGCCACGGGCGCCTTCGGAAGCATCCCGCCTTGCGTTTTCATCGTGTTCATCCATGGCTGCAGTATGGAACTGGGTGAATGCCATGCCCGGAATGCGTTACCATAGCGGAGCAGCTTTACTTGGGGGGAGGGATCCGTGAGTCTCTGGCGCCATCACACGTCCTTTCTCTTCATGAGGGCGTTTCAGTCGTCTGCAGGCGCCCACTGCCTGGCCTTTGTGCACGTTGTTTGCGGCGCCCACGCGGCACGGGAGTACGAACACAGTTGAATCGATTGAGGAATGACCTAAACGGCGAGTGGCGCCTTGTGCTCGACCCAAAGGACGTTGGCAAGGAGCAGCGTTGGTTCGATGGCGGCGATCTGCCGGAGGGGCAGTCCATTCCAGCGCCGGGCGCGTGGGAGCAATGGGCGCCGGGGTATCAAGGGGTAGCCTGGTATTTCCATGCGTTCACGCTCGATGCGCCGTGGCTGGACCGGCCTGTCTTTGTGGAGTGCGACGGCGCGGCGCCTTTCGCCGAGGTTTTCCTTAACGGCGAGCGCATCGGAAGCCATGCAGGGGACCTGTTCCCCTTTGAGGCTGATGCCACGGGCGCGTTGAAGGAGGGCGCGAACCTCTTGGCCGTGCGCGTGGCGGGGGATGAAAGCCGTAGCGCGGCGCCGGGGTACTTTCCTTTCGCGGGACTGTGCGGCGTACGGCTCATGGCCTATCCAAACCTGCACTTCACCAGCGTATTCGCGCAGCCAGATATCCGCCGTCACCGGCTCGCGGTCGACGTAACGGCCTCCGGCGAAGGCGCGGTCCGCCTGGAGATCGAGGGCGCGGATGTCCAAGCCGAGGGGCCGGTGGGCCGGATCACGCTTCCGTTCGAGGGGTACACCCCTTGGAGTCCGGAGGACCCCGCGCGGTACACGTTGCGGTGCGTCCTTCTCGACGCGGAAGGGAACGAGACCGACGAGGAACGCGTGTCCTTTGGCATGCGGGAATTCAACATCAAGGATCAGCGCTTTCACCTCAACGGGCGGCCGGTATACATCAAAGGGATCCACTGGAAGCCGGAATATCCCATTCATTTGGCGGCGCCGGGGGATTCCACGATGCTGCGCGAGGAACTCAGCCGCGCAAAGGAAGCGGGCTTCAATCTTATCCGGACGCAGGGCCGTCCCGCTCCGCCCACGGCGTTAGCCATCTGCGACGAACTCGGCCTGATGGTGTGCGAGGAGCCGCCCTTGGCCCACGCCGCCAAACCCACCGATCGCCGCGCGGAATGTCTGCGGGGGCTTGAGGCCATTATCCGGCGCGATCGCAACCATCCCAGTCTGGTGATGTGGTCGCTCGGTCCCGCGCGGGACGCCAGCCCGGATACATGGCGGTTGCGCCAGGAACTTTGTCAGCGCGCCCGGGAACTGGATCCCACGCGGGTCCTCATGGATTATCCCGGCGCATGGCCCCCACGCTCGCCCGCGCGGTA
>PUOI01000267.1 GCA_003552765.1 Candidatus Hydrogenedentota bacterium
AGGTTGGGGATGGGGTCGCCCTCGGCCGCCGCGCGGGCCACCTCGCTTTCACTACGGTAGATCCGTTGATCGTCCGCGTTGGTGTGATTGGTCAGCCGCTCAGTGTTGAACACCGCCAGCGCGGGTTCACGGCTATCCCTCACGCGTTGGGTCAGCGCCGTTGTGGGTTCCAAGCATCCGGCGGGATAGCGTCCGTCAAAGCGGTGAATGGGCAGGCCGTAGAAGCTGTCCGCGGGACCATTGGGAAGGTCATGGAACGTCTTCCCGGTTGTCAACGTCGAGATGGAATAGGCGTTATCTTCAATAAGAAACAACACCGGCAAGCGGCTGCGAACCGCCTCCGCAATGGCTTCGAGAAACTCGCCTTGCTGGCTGGTTCCGTCTCCCACCGCGCACAAGACGACGGGGCGTTCCGGTTCATCCCGCACCTCCGCGGCCACGCCCACGGCTTGGAGGGCGTTGTTGCCGACCGGTCCCACCAAACTGAGGATGCGCCGGGCCGGGTCGGACATGTGCGCGCTCATCTGGCGGCCCATGGAGTGGGATTCCGCATTGCCGATAAGGGCATGAAAGAACATGGCGGGCGGGATGCCACGCGCGAGCATGAGGGCCTTGTCGCGGTAATGGAGGTGAAGCCAGTCCTGATCTTCCAGCGCGAAATGGAACACGGCGGTGGCTTCGTGACCCGCGCCGGCCACGTGGAAAAAGCCTTCCCGGCTGGCTACAAGCTCTCGCTCGAGTTCATCCACCCGCCGGCTCGCGAGCATGTAGCGATAGAGCGTCAGCAGGGAAGCGCGCGGCCGCACGTCCTCGCCAACAGCGGTTCTGGACGCGGCCTGTCTGGTGATGCGTTGATTCAAGGAACGGCTCCCGGCAAATTCCGATCAAACCCATCCCGTCCGCCAGCTCCCCGGCGGAAGCGCAACCCGGCGGCGTGGGGCGTTATGGTTAACGAATGTGCATGTCAATCTGACTTTCATGCTAGCATCTTGACCCGCCCGGCACAAATCCCCTGACCCGGCGGCCCCGCGTCATGCGCGCTGGCGTAACAGCTGCCTTGAACTGCCATATCTTGTTGCGAGTAGTCTACTACATAGCATAAAATGGGGGTGGATTTCCCATACGAGGTTTTTGAGAACGCCTGTTTGTGATAACCCTCCAAGGAACAACGCGCCAGCCCCTTTTCTTCATGATGTTTCGGCCATGCGTCACCGCATATATGTAAACAAGGGCATCCATCGCATGGACATTCAGCGAATTTCATTCCATAAAATCACCATTCTCGCACTGTTATCGGTTGCGATGCTTGCTTCGTTCGCGTTCGCGGAGGACAGCGATCTCGCCGTCGAGCCTGAACAGGCCGAAGATGTGGCGGAAGAGCCGCTTCCGGAGCCGGATCGGCCGGAATTCAATCTGACCAATCCCCGGGCGACGGTCCGCACTTTTCTGGACGCGATGAATGCGGTGGAGGCCGGGGACCCTGCCCGCATCGCCGACGCCATGGAATGCTTCTACCTCACGGACGAGCAACCCGAGGCGATGGCGGCGACGCGCGCCCGGCAACTGTTCGAGATCTTTGACGAACTCACCATTGATCTGCAGGCGATTCCAAACGACCCCGACACTGGGCAATTCGAGTGGGCGCTTCCCCGGAATGTTGAGCTAACACTCCATCAATACGAGGACGAACTCTACCGGTTTAACAGTGCGACGGTAGGGAGGATTCCCGAGTTCCACGAGCGGATCGTGGAGGAGGAGCCACCGCCGGAACCCGCGCCTCCGCCGGTCGAACCGGCGCCTGAGGCGGAGGTTCCGCCAGAGACGGTTGCGCCCGCTGAACCGGCCGAGCCGCTGATTGACCCCGACCTGCAATCCCCGCGCGCGACCATGAGGACGTTCATGGAAGGGATGCGGGAATGGGATGATGACGGCCGCGAACAAGCCGTGAAGACCCTGGATATGACGGGCGTCGCCGTGCTGAATCGGGACGAGGCCGCGTTCCTTCTGCGCGACATATTGGCCCGGTTTGGTGAGATCGTTCCGCAAGAAATCCCTAACCGGCGCGAGGGCGCGCCGTACGAGCACGAGCTGCATCACCCCGATTTGGACGAGGTCTACGGGGTGGTGACCATCGGCCCCACGGAACGGGGTCAATGGAAGTTCACGGCGGAAACCATAGCCGGTCTCAGGGAATTGCACGCCAGCGTCGAGCACTTTCCCATTCTCGACGATACCTACGAACGGCACATGCCGCTGTCGTTGCGGGTCCGCAATTGGGTGGCGAACAGCGTGCCGTTCCTCCTTCAACGCAGCCTGTATCTGGAAAACTGGCAGTGGCTGGGGTTGGTTTCCATCATTCTGGCGGGCATGCTCATCAGCCGGGGGATTACGTGGATCTTGTCGCTGGGGTTGCATCAGTGGTTCAGCCGGACGGAACTGACCCTGGACGAGGCCTTTGAGAAGTCTTTCATTCACCCCGTGCGCGTGGCGATCATGGCATGGGCTTGGTTTCTAGGGCTGGCCATCCTTGGCCTGCCCGACAACGTCGTGCTGACGCTCGAAGGCGCCGCCAAGCTTGTGACGGCGCTGGCGGCGGTGTGGGCCTTCTATCGGCTGGTTGATATCGTCGGTTACTATATAACGGAGCGGGCGGCCAAGAACCAGCGCCGGTTCGACGACCTATTGGCGCCTTTGATAACGCGCGGCCTGAAAGTCCTGGCCGTGGTGTACGGCGTGGTGATCGTTTCGGAGATCTTCGATATCACCCTGACCAGTCTCCTTGCCGGTTTGGGGTTGGGCGGTTTGGCCTTGGCCTTGGCCGCGCAAAGCACGGTGTCGAACATTTTCGGCTCGCTGACCGTGCTTTTTGATCGTCCCTTCCAAATCGGCGACTGGGTGAAGATTGGCGATGTCGAGGGCACCGTCGAGGTGGTGGGAATGCGGAGCACGCGCGTGCGCACCTTCTACAATTCGCTCGTGACCATTCCCAACGCCGATATGATAACCGCTACCGTGGACAACATGGGCGCGCGCCTCTACCGGCGCACGTACACCACGCTCAGCCTCACCTACAGCACGTCTCCCGAAAAGATCGAGGCCTTCTGCGAGGGGATACGCGAGATCATCCGGCTGCATCCCTATACCCGGAAGGATTTCTTCGAAGTCCGGTTC
>PUOI01000140.1 GCA_003552765.1 Candidatus Hydrogenedentota bacterium
CACAGTCGCCTACCCGCCGCAGGACGGCCATTATTCCGTAGTCAGCACCCGGTTCACGCTCGAAGAATTGGACCGTCTTGCGGGGGAGGAGGGAGTGTGAAGAGCCGGAGACCAACCCATAAGGAAACCCATAAGGAGAGGACCAGTGTTTGAAAAACGGAGCGCGTTTCAGGCGGCGGCTGCGGCGATCCTGGGCGGGGTGGTTTTTGCCTCGGCATGGACAGGGCAAGCAACCGCAGCCGAAAACGAATGGCAATTGCGCCACACGGACTATGAAGAGGTCTTGTTCGGCGAGGACCATATGTCGGAGGGGTTTCTTGCGCCCCTCGACAACGGCGACATCATGCTGCTTTTTCGAATGGACCCCGGCATCGAAGGAAGCCATGTGGGGACCCATGGATACATAGCCCGCATTATCTATGACCCCGATACAGACGAGTGGGGCGAGGTTGAAACCGTTTACAACAGCCATGAGTTTGACGACCGCAACATTCACGGGGGCGTCACCCGCGAAGGACGAATCGTCACATTCTTCCGCCAGTACGACGGCCAAACCACCCACGGCCGTCACTTCATCTACAGCGACGACAACGGCCGCACATGGTCGAGCCCTCAAACGTCGGACGCGCTAACGGGCATCCCCGGCACAGGGCGGATGTTTTACAACCCCGAGATTGATACGTACTGCATCCTGCAATACGAAAGGCATAAGAACACCATTCTATTCAGCGACGATGGCGGTTCGTGGGACGTATACAATCTCATCGCGGAAGACGAGGATGTCCATCTTACGGAGATCGCCGGCGCATGGTGTGGGGATGGCCGTGTTGTCGGCCTGATAAGAGACGATGAACGAGAGCACGGTCACCCCTTGTTGCAGGTGGAGAGCCACGACAATGGGCAGACGTGGTCTGAACCACAACCCACAAACATTCCACCCGACGATCATTGGGGCTGCGCCCCGCAACTGATCTATGATGAAGAACGGGATCTCCTAATTGCTTTGAACAGCGACCGCTACTCTCGTCCGGACTCCGAAAACAGCCTGTTTGTCTACACGGCGAACCCTGATGAGATCATGGGGACCCCCCAAAACTGGACGTTACAGTATGAACTGCCGCGTCCCTGGGCCAAGGAAGACTTTGACAAAGACCGGCCCTTGAATCAGAATCTATATGGCTATCCGGCTATCGCGCCCATTGATGAGAACGAGTACCTGGTGGTTTTCACCGAACGCGCCCGGATGCATGGGACGGAACAGGCCGACCTCTACTATTTTCGGTTGCGTTTCGAATGAATGGTAAACTCGCACGACGGCGATCAAGCAAAGGATCTGGATTCATGAAAACTCATCACGAAATACCAACACGGTGGCGCGATGCATTGCTCCGTACCACCTGCATTGCGCTCCTAGGCTTCTCGTGGATTCTCGCGGGAGGAGCGCAAGGACAAGACGGAGACCAGAACGCCCCGGATATCCTGCGGACAATCACCATTCCTACCGTGGATATCTCCGCGGAGACAGACCGCCACGTCATCGTGGCCGAGGGTACGGAGGACACCTACCAAGGCCACGCGGATACGCTTCTCATGCCGGACGGCGAAACCCTGTTCGCCGCCTGGTCGATTGGACATGCCGTACACATTGGCCCTCTTGCTCGTAGCGATGACGGCGGTGAAAGTTGGAATCGCATCGATGTGCCTAGCAACTGGTTCGACATCAGCAACACGCCCACCATTCACCGTCTGGAAGATCCCGGGGAAACCGAACGCCTCTTCGTGTTCGGCGGCGGCCTGCGCCAGGTGGACCCCGATGGGGGACCGCCCTACCCCATGTACCAAGCGGTGTCAGAGGACGGCGGAGAGACTTGGTCACCCATGGAGCGCAATGGCTTGGAAGGGGAAGTGCCGCCCAAGAGCATTAAGAGCTTCGACGGCGGGGAACGCCTGATGATGTGGTCGGACATGAACGCCGTTGGCGATGAGCCCGCCCATGTCTGGCAAAGCGTCTCAACGGACGGCGGCCAAACATGGGGCGAAGAGGAAAAGATCTTCGAGACGCCCGCGCGCTGGGCTCAACCGTCGGTTATACGCTCGCCTGATGGGGGGCAACTGCTGATGTTGATGCGGGAAAATTCCCGCCAGTACAACTCCTTGTATTCCGTCAGTGACGATGATGGAGAAACCTGGTCCGAACCCGAAGAGCTGCCCGCCGCCTTGACGGGCGACCGCCACGTCATCCGGTACGCGCCCGATGGGCGGCTCGTGGTCGCGATGCGCGATCGCGCCGGCCAGGGAATCGACGATTGGGATAGCCCCACCTACGGACATTATGTCGCGTGGGTCGGCGCCTACGAGGACATCGTCGAAGGCCGGGAGGGAGACTATCGCGTAAAACTGTTGGAATCCCACGCCGGCGCCGACTGCGGGTACTCAGGCTTGGAAATCCTGCCCGACGGAACCTTCGTGGCGACAACCTACGTCAAGTATCGGCCGGACGATCCCAATCACTCCGTGGTTAGTACCCGTTTCCGGCTTGACGAGTTAGACCAGCGGTAAATGGTTGGCTCATGCGATACTGTCACGGTCTGTCTCGGGGGTTCCCTAGAAAGCTCGGTCATGTTGATTCGGGTGACATGGCGTCCGGCAACCGGCGATGGGGATCGACCAGAAGAATTTGCGCAAGCTGGGGTGAGGGAGCAGGCGTTTTTTACACTACGCCACCGTGGCGGCTAAGGAGTTGCCCAAGTTCCGGGTAGCCCATGAGCTTGGCAAGCGCCAAAGGGGTCATGCTGCCCACAAAATAGTCCCGGGCATTCACGTCTGCTCCCGAATCAAGAAGGAAGGCGGCCACGGGCTCGCTTCCCACTAACACAGCCCAATGCAGTGGTGTGAGACCGTAGTTATCCCCGCCGTTGATGGCGGCGCCATGAGTCACCAGCAATTCCACTACGTCCAGATGGGCTTCCCGGGCCGCTTTGTGCAGGGGCGTCTCGCCATAGAAATCCCGGCAGTCGGGATTCTCGCCGTTTTCAATGCATTGGCGGACTTGGTCCGCCTCTCCTTGGTTGGCCGCCCGGTGGAGAACCGTAGTTTGCTCCTTGATGGGCTCCATCCCAGCCACGGCCCGGCTCAACACCAAATCTCCCAGCGCGATCTGGCCGCACTTCA
>PUOI01000634.1 GCA_003552765.1 Candidatus Hydrogenedentota bacterium
ATATAAGCCGGGCCGATTCAGCTTCAACGTGAAAGGCGGCCGGTGCGAGCATTGCCGGGGCGACGGCGTCATCACCATCGAGATGCATTTCCTGCCCGACGTGCACGTGCCGTGCGAGGTCTGCGGCGGCAAGCGGTACAACCGGGACACACTGGACATCCTCTTCAAAGGCAAGAACATCGCCGAGGTCCTGGACATGACCGTTGAGGAAGCTTGCGATTTCTTTAAGAAAATCCCCTCCCTCGCGCCAAAACTGGAGACTTTGCGCGACGTCGGCCTCGGCTACATCAAACTCGGCCAATCCGCCACCACCCTGTCCGGCGGCGAGGCCCAACGCGTCAAACTCGCCACGGAACTCGCCAAACGCCAAACCGGACGCACCCTCTACATCCTCGACGAACCCACCACCGGCCTTCACGCCGTGGACATCGACAAGCTCCTGACCGTGTTGCACCGCCTCGTCGATTACGGCAACACCGTCGTCGTCATCGAACACGACCTCGACGTCGTCAAGACCGCCGACTGGCTCCTTGACCTCGGCCCCGAAGGCGGCGGCGCCGGCGGCCGCCTCATCGCCGAGGGAACCCCCGAAGACGTCGCCCAAATCCCCGAATCCCACACCGGGCACTACCTCGCCCCCAAACTCGGCCTCCCAGAAAAAACACAAGAAGCCAAGGCGGTCTGAGGCCACCCTCTCTGCCAACGGAGTTGAGACAGTTCCTTGCCGCAAATTAGTGTAGAGGGCAAGGAGCGAAGGACCGTGAAGAAATCGACGGACGGAAATGATGTGGTGGCCCGCCAGGCGGGCCGGGGTTTGGCCTCGCACAATGACGCTGGGGAGTCCCGGGCGTTGTCTGATGCCGCAGGGATTCCGGACCCGGACGTGAAGCCGCGCGCCAAGCCGCGTCATTTTTTGCCGATACACAAGGCGCGCATTGTGGAGGGGGCGACTCGATGAGACTTCCGCACGGAGAACGCGCTGTTGTTGACATGACAAAACTTCGCGATTACTGCTTGAATCCAAACCACCCTCGGGGAAAGCACAAGGCGCGCGTCTTCGAAGCAGCGCTGGGCCTTGGCCGTAGCGATGCGGAAACCTTGGCGGAAACGTTGTGTGACGCAGCGCGGACTGAGGAGGCGTTCGATGCAGGGGTGGACGCCTACGGACGCCGCTTCATGTTAGACTTCATTATGGAGAATTCGGCAGGCGCGGCGCGGATACGAAGTCATTGGATCATCCGGACCGGAGAAGACGCGCCACGACTAACCACGTGTTTTGTTCTTCCATCGACGGAAAGGCGGTAATCATGAGGAACGAGGTGGAGTTGCTGGAGGTGGTGGCGCTTACGGAAGACCTGCCCGCGCAGGGGCTGCGCCGGGGGCAGGTGGGGACCGTTGTGGAAAAGCTGGAGCCGGGCGTGTACGAGGTGGAGTTTTCCGGCAACGACGGTTGCGCCTACGCCATGGCGGCGTTGCGGGCTGACCAGCTCATGGTGTTGCGCCACGAACCGGCGCGCGAGGGCTAATGGGCATGAAGCTCACGTATGATCGAGAATACAACGTGGCGTACATCCAGTTTCGCGAGAAGACCGGAGAAGTCGATACGATACGCGTGAGCGGCGAGGTGCTCATCGACATCGCTCCGGACGGCTCGGTGTACGGCGTCGAACTGCTGAACGCCAACGAACAACTCGGTTCCTCCGTGGTGGTCGAAGGCGCCGCCTCCACATCCTCCACCATTCCCTTGTAGCCCAAAGGGCTGAAACACAATAGCCCAGGGCAATCGCCCTGGGTGTGGAAGTCCCCCCAAGCGCAAGCCCTGAAAGGGCGCCACACAGGCGGGGGGATTGTGTTTCGCCCTTTCAGGGCGACGGGCGGGGGGCGTCATCTTTTCCCAAGGCGTTGCCTTGGGCTGCTGTGTTTGGGCCTTTCAGGCCATGGGCGGGCGGGAGGGGTTCTTGATGAATCGACCCCGAAGGGGTCATAGATGATAGCCAGGGGTTGAGCCCGCTCGCGCAAGCGAGCAGGGCGACACCCCTGGATCAAAGGCCCCAATAAAATGGACCCCGGCAGGGGTCCCAGAACCTATGCTGCTACGACCCTGCCGGGGTCGGTTTGTGTAGGTTTTCGTTTCCAGGGGTATTGCTTGCTGACGCACGCTTCAACCCCTGGCTATCTTCTGTCATCCCTGCCGGGATGGATTGTGGTTCAAGAATCGACCCCGAAGGGGTCACAGATGATAGCCAGGGGTTGAGCCCGCCCGCGCAAGCGAGCAGGGCGACACCCCTGGATCAAAGGCCCAATAAGATGGACCCCGGCAGGGGTCCCAGAAGCTCTGCTGCTGCGACCCCAACCGGATACGGCGATGTGCGGGGCGTTTACATCCCCCGGCCCTTTCGGGCCTGCCCCCTTCCGAAGGGGGAATCGTACCGCCGGCATCCTGCCGGCATTGTTGAGCCGCCGCCTCCATACGGCCTTTCTTGCCGGCGAGACGCCGGCGCTACGAACCACCTTCGAAGGGGGCAGGCCCGTAAGCGCCGGGATATGTAAGAGGCCGAACCGTAGAAGCGGCGCCCCCGCCGCTTTTCGGCGTTCTACATCCCGCTTGAGTCCCGATAGGGGTAGGGGGGGCGGTTTTCCGGCTCCCCCTACCCCTATCGAAGCATTCCCCTTCGCGCGTTTGCACTGCGCGGCGTTTTTGTGATAGAGTCCGCCACGGCCCGGCAGTTGGATCCGTCCTGTATTCTCCCGGTGGTTTCTTTTGATTCGCGGGTCTGATCCGGGGTTGGAGGGGCCGTGTGTCACGCGCCAGGCGCTGAGAGAGGGGATTTTGAGCGAACGCACGTTTGTGATGATCAAGCCTGATGCGTTCTTGCGGCGGCTGATTGGGCGAATCATGACCAGGTATGAGTCGAAGGGGCTCAAGCTGGTTGGCATGAAGCTGCAGGTCGTGTCCCGGCAATTGGCGGAGCAGCATTACGCGGAACACCGGGGCCAGCCGTACTACGGCAATCTGGTGGACTTCATCACCTCCGGCCCCTCGGTGGCGATGGTCTGGGAAGGGCCTAACGCAGTGGAGATCGCGCGAACCATAAACGGCGCGACAAACAGCGTCGAGGCCGAACCCGGCACGATTCGCGGCGACTGGGGCTTGACCTTGCCGAGAAAC